>JBJTWP010000283.1:0-8341 GCA_046081805.1 Cyanobacteriota bacterium | reverse complement strand
CAGCCCAGCGACCGCAGCCGCGCCGCCAGGGCGCAACCGGCGACCCCGGCTCCGATCACTCCCAGCGAAGGCGGCTCCTGCATGGCCTCAGCGCGGACGAAGCACGAGCCAGACGATCAGCAGCAGCCCCGTGGTGCTCACCACGGCATAGACAGCGTCGGCCTGGGCGAACCAGATCAAATCCCCAGCCGCTCCCAGATCACCCCCAGGTTGGCCTGGTGCAGGTCGGTGGCGAAGCACTCGGCCAGCTGCTCGGCGCTGAGCCGGCCGCTCACCTCGGGATCGGCCGCCAGGTTGGCGCGGAAGTCGCCGCCGCCTTTGTTCCAGGCGCTGTGGGCGTTGCGCTGCACCAGCCGGTAGGCGTCCTCGCGGCTCAGGCCGCTCTCCACCAGCGCCAGCAGCACCCGCTGGCTGAACACCACGCCGCCATACAGATTGAGGTTGCGGTTCATGTTCTGCGGATACACCCCCAGCCCCCGCACCACCTCGGTCATTTCCCGCAGCACGAAATGCAGCGTCACCGAGCAATCGGGCAGCATCATCCGCTCCACCGAGCTGTGGCTGATATCGCGCTCATGCCACAGCGCCATGTTTTCCAGCGCCGCCACGGTGTAGCCCCGCAGCACCCGGGCCAGGCCGCTGATCCGTTCGCTGCGGATCGGATTGCGCTTGTGTGGCATCGCTGAACTGCCCTTCTGGCCCTTGGCGAAGTTCTCCTCCACCTCCAGCACATCGGTGCGCTGCAGGTTGCGGATCTCGGTGGCGAACCGCTCCAACGACGCCGCCACCAAGGCCAGCGTCTGCACATAGTCGGCATGGCGATCGCGGCTGATCACCTGGGTGCTGGCCGTATCGGGCTCCAATCCCAACCGCCGGCAGGTCAGCTCCTCCACCCGGGGGTCGGTGTTGGCGTAGGTGCCCATGGCTCCGGAGATCTGGCCGACGCTCACCACCTGCTCCAGCCGCTCCAGGCGCTCCTGGTTGCGCACCACCTCCGCCAGCCAGCCCGCCAGCTTGAAGCCGAAGGTGATTGGTTCGCCGTGGATGGCGTGGCTGCGGCCGATCATCACCGTGCCCTTGTGCTCCCGGGCCAGGTCGCGCAGGGCCTGGGCCAGGGCGTTGAGCTCCGCGCGCAGCAGCTGCACCGACGCCTTCAGCTGCAGGGCCAGGCCCGTGTCGAGCACGTCGGAGCTGGTCATGCCCACGTGGATGAAGCGCCCGGCGTCGCCCACGTGCTCATTCACGTTGGTGAGGAAGGCGATCACGTCGTGGCGCACCTCGGCCTCGATCTCGAGGATGCGTTCCACGCTGAAGCTCGCCTTCTCCTTGATGGTGGCCACGGCCTCGGACGGCACCCGGCCCAGCTCGCAGTTCGCTTCGGTGGCGGCGATCTCCACATCGAGCCAGCTCTGGAACTTGGCCTGCTCGCTCCAGATGGCGCCCATCTCGGGCAGGGTGTAGCGCTCGATCAAGGCCGCCGTCGGCTCACGTCCCCACCAATGTATGGGTCGCCCGCGGGGAAGCCGCCCGGGCTTGGTGGTCGCCGGGGGGGGCTGGCCCTGGAGTCAGGCGGCGGTGGTGAGGTGGGTGTGGGCCACTTCCCACTGCACCAGGGGCCCCCAGGCCTGCTGGCGCACCCAGCAGCGGCCACCGCGGCACTGAATCAGCTGGAAGGGGGGCAGGTCGGCGGGCTGATTGCGCAGCTTCACGAAACTGCCGGGGCGGAGCAGTTCCAGCACCCTCTCCGAAGGGCCGGCAGCGCTCCAGCGGGGGGGATGGCCCTGGGACAGGTTGGGGCGGGCCATCACGCCGGGGGGAGGCAGTTCAGCAGATCCTCTGGCCGTTTGTCCGGCCAGCCGCCGTTGCTCGGAATCTGTTTCGTTTCCTGTGCCGTTCGGTAACAGGACGGCCTGCATCGATCCCTGACCTCAGGCCTACCCTTGGCCAGAGCGAACTGGCCGGGGGCCGATCCGCTCCCGTCCCAGTTGTCCCCTCTTGTTGCCTTTGGCTTCCAAGCAGCGCCTGGATCAGGAGTTGGTGGTCCGGGGTCTTGTGGTCAGCCGCCAGCAGGCCCAGCAGCTGATCCGAGCCGGCCGGGTGCGCAGTGGCGATCGGGTGCTCGACAAACCGGGCACCGCGGTGACCCCCGGGTTGCCGCTGGTGGTGGCGCTGCCGCCCCGCTTCGTCTCCCGCGGCGGCGACAAGCTGGAGGCTGCCCTGACGGCGTTCCCGATGGCGGTCGAGGGCCGGGTGTGTCTCGATGGCGGTATCTCCACCGGCGGCTTCACCGACTGCCTGCTGCAGCGGGGTGCCGCCCGGGTCTACGGCATTGATGTGGGCTATGGCCAGACGGCCTGGGGCCTGCGTCAAGATCCGCGGGTGGTGCTCAAGGAGCGCACCAACCTGCGACACCTCCTGCCCGAGCAGCTCTACGGCCCGGAGGATCCCCACCCCGATCTGGCGGTGGCGGATGTGTCATTCATCTCCCTGGCCCTGGTCCTGCCGGCGCTCACGCGGCTGCTGCAGCCCCAGCACCTGACCCGCCTGGGTTGGCGCGATCTGGTGCTGCTGGTGAAGCCCCAGTTCGAGGTGGGCAAGGCTCGGGTGGGCAGGGGCGGCGTGGTGCGTGACCGTGACGCCCACGCCGATGCGATCAACGGAGTGATCACCGCCGCGCAGCGTCTTGCCCTGGTACCGTCCGGACTGGTGGCGTCGCCAATTACGGGACCGGCTGGCAACCACGAATACCTGTTGTGGTTGCAGGATGGGTCTGGTCAGGACTGCGAACAGCAGCCAGGTACTACGGCGCTGACCGCCGAGACCGTGGCCCTGGTGGTGAACCAGACCCTTGGCTGATGTTCAGATCGCACCGGCATCGCGATCGCCGGTGCGGATGCGGATCACCGAATCGATGGTGCTCACAAAGATCTTGCCGTCGCCGATTTCACCGGTGCGGGCGGCGTCCTGAATCGCATTCACCACGGTGTCCACCTGCTCATCCCCCACCACGATCTCCAGCTTCAGCTTCTGAAGGAACTCCACGGTGAATTCCGAGCCGCGGTACCGCTCCACCTGACCCTTCTGCCGGCCGAATCCACGGACTTCGCTCACGGTCATGCCCACGATGCCCGCGTTCACCAACGCGATCTTGACGTCTTCAAGCTTGAACGGGCGGATGATGGCCTCGACTTTTTTCATGGAAGCAGCGGGGTGCTGGGAGCAGTCTCTCAGGCCTGACCACCCGGGGGGCGGGCCTGGGCCCATGGGGCCAGAACCTATTAGGCCTGAGCCTCCAGGCTGCCGTGGTAGCTGATGCTACGGAGCCAGGGGGTCTTTCTAGGATCCTCAACAACGTGTGAAACCGACAGCCGCCATGTCCAGTGCTGGTTCCGATGGCCTGGGTCCGAGCGCTGCTGGCGGCACCCGCACGCCCCTCTACGGCGAGCGGGCCATCGCTGAGGCCCAGCTGATCTGCTTTGACAACCCCCGCCCCGGCCGCCCCTATGAGGTGTCGATCGAACTGCCGGAATTCACCTGCAAGTGCCCCTTTTCCGGTTATCCGGATTTCGCGCTGCTGCGGCTGCTCTACCAGCCCGGCCCAAGGGTGATTGAGCTCAAGGCCATCAAGCTGTATGCCAACAGTTACCGAGACCGGAGCATCTCCCACGAGGAAGTTGCCAACCGTATCCTGGACGACCTGGTGGCGGCGGCCGATCCCCAGTGGATGGAGCTGGTGGCTGACTTCAACCCCCGGGGGAATGTCCACACCGTGGTCCGCGTGAGTCACGGCACCCGCCTGCCCTGCTAACTCAGGCCTGCTGCACTTCGACCAGCAAGCGCGGCAGCTCCCCGGCAAAGCCCGTGAGGTTGCGGTTGCAGAGACCGGCCACATGGAGCGAACCTGGCTCGGCGATCGCCCACAGCTGGCGAGTGGCCACCAGGCTCAGCCCTCCGCCCAGCAGGGCGATGCCAAATCCCGCATAGACCAGGGGTACGCCAGGGTCGCGCTTCAGCAGGATGCCGCTGGAGGGAAGCACACTCGCCACCCGCACCGGCAGGCCCGCCACACCAACAGCAGCCCCGCCGACACTGAGCTGACCCAGCAGCTCCCCGCCGCTGCCATAGACATCCACCGGCCCCTGCTCGCTGCGCAGCAGCAGCAGCACGGGATTCGATCCATCCGGCTGGGTGGGCAGCAGCAGCCCCCAGACCTGCTCCCCCAGCTGGGGAAAGCTCTGCAGAGGGAGCTGCAGGAGCGGGCTCCTGCCGAGTTGCAGGGTGAGGGCCGCCAGTCCCCAGTCGGCCTGATAAAAGGTGACGCCGCGGAAGCGCAGGGGGTGATTCACGCTGATTTCAGCCTGCCTGAGCACCACAGGTTCTGCGCTGGTCCCTGCACTGGCGGCTGCCGCCGCTTCCAGGATGCGCAGCCGGGATGTGAACTGCTCCGGCCGGCCGGCCGGATCGCGCTCCACGGCGAAGTGGTCCAGGGCAAGGCTGAGTTCGCCGTGGCCGCGGCTGTCGACCAGTTCAAGGGTGCGGCCTGGAGCCAGGAACTGCTCCAGCCGCTGCCCCCCCAGTGCACCCCAGGCGGCGCCAAGCATCAGCACCACCATCCCGGCGTGCACCAGCAGCGGCCCGATCCGTCCCGCCAATCCCTTGCGGGCGGCCAGGCGTCCAGCTTGGCGCTGGATCTGCCAGCCCTGGTTCTGCAGCAGCCGCTCCAGCCTGGTGAGGCTGACGCCTGCGTCGGCCACCGCGATGGTTTCAGCCAGGCTGAGCTTGCTCAGCTGCCGCGGGGAGCTGTAGTCGACCCAGCGCAGGGCGGCCTTCAGGGCAGGCCATTGCCGGCGCCAGCTGCACAGCAGCAGGGCAACGGCCAGCCAGGCCAGCAGGGCTAAAAACCAGTCGCTCGAATACACATGGTCGAGTTGCAGGGCCAGCACCCGGCGACCGCTGAACAGGCCCAGCCAGGGTTCGTTGTCGTAGAGCTGGCGATAGAAGTCTTCGGTTTCCTTCTGGGGAATGGCGGTGCCGATCCCACTGGCGATGGCGATCACCACCAGCAGGGCGATGGCCAGCCGCAGATCGGAGATCCAGGCGGCCAGGCGGTTCAGGCGGGGAACCAGGCCGGTGGTCATGACACGTGGGCCACAAGGGTGAGCACGCCGGTGGTGACCAGCACCACCCCACTGATCGGCGGCACCCACTGGCCCATCGCCCGCAGGCTCAGCAGCCGGGGCAGGCTGGCGGCGGCGGTACCGGCCAGCAGCAGGGGCAGCACCTGGCCGGCCCCGAAGGCGGTGAGCAGCACCATGCCGATCAGGGGCTGACCATGCTGGGCCATCCAGCCCAGCAGCACCGCCAGCACCGGCGTCGTGCAGGGTGTGGCCGCCAGTCCGAAAGCCAGGCCGGCGGCGATCGGCGCCAGGGGTGCAGGCACCAGCTGGCGCCAGCGCTCGGGGTCGGGGCCGGCGGGCAGGGGAATCGGCAGCAGTCCCAGCAGGTTGAGACCCATCAGCAGGGCCAGCACGGCCACGGCTGTCGGCACCAGCCCCGGGATCTGGCCATAGATCCGCCCCAGCAGCCCACTGGCCAGGCCGAGCAGCACCAGGGCCGCCACGATCCCCGTGGCGAAGGCGAGGCTGCGCTGCCAGGGAGGCTGCCGCTCGCCCTCAAAGCCCGCCAGGTAGGCCAGAGTGACAGGCAGGAGCGACAGGGAGCAGGGCCCGAGGCTGGTGAGCAAGCCTCCGGCGAACACCATCGCCAGGGTGATGGGCGAAGGAGTGGCCAGTGACTGCTGCAGCAGCACATCGGCGCTGCGGGCCCAGTCGGCCAGCGGCAGGCCGAAACCGTTCATTGCCCCAGCCTATCGAGCGAACCGGGCGCTGCGGCGGCGCCTTGGGGCAGGCGGTGTGAGCCCGCCGGACTCCAGGGAGCAGCGCACCAGCAGGCCACACACCAGCAGGCTGGCCATCAGGGAGTTGCCGCCATAGCTGATCAGCGGCAGGGGCAGGCCGGTGGTGGGCATCGCACCGCTGGCCACGGCGATGTTCAGGATCGATTGGCCCACGAGCAGGGCGGTGCAGCCGATGGCCACCAGGCGTTGCAGGTTGCTGCGGCAGCCCAGGGCAATGCGCAGTCCGACAAGGCCGAACAGCAGCAGGAAGGCCAGCAACACCAGGGAGCCCACGTAGCCGAACTCCTCGGCGAAGACGGCAAAGATGAAATCGGTGCTCTGAATCGGCAGGTACTGCAGTTTCTGGGTGGACAGGCCGTACCCCTCGCCCAGCAATTTGCCTGAACCGATCGCCAGCAGACTCTGCACCAGTTGGTAGCCATCGCCCTGGGCATCCCGCCAGGGGTCCAGAAAGGAGATGACGCGGGCCCGCTGGTACGCGTTGACGGCGATGCTGGCGCCGGCCACCAGCAGCCCCCCCCCCGCCGCCCCGAAGAGCAGGCGCAGGGACAGGCCACTCGCCAGCGCGATCAGCCAGAGCAGCATCCCCATCAAGGCGGCGGTGCTGAGGTTGGGCTGCTTGAGGATCAGGAGCATCAGGACGCCGAAGCTGCCAAGCCAGAGCAGCTTCTGGTCCAGACCGCTGCGCTTCCAGTGGGCGAACAGCGCAGCCCCTTGGAGCACGACAAAGGGTTTCACCAGCTCTGAGGGTTGCAGCTGGACCGGCCCCAACACCAGCCAGCGACTGGCGCCGTTCACCGTGCTTCCCACCACCAGGGTGGCCGCCACCAGCAGGCAGCCGACCAGCAGGCCCAAGGGGGCGATGTGCGACCAGCGCCGCAGACTCATGCTCAGTCCCAGCCAGAGCAGCCCCCAGCTCGCCAGCATCCAGATCAGCTGACGCTTCAGGTAGAAGGCAGGATCGCCCATTTCCCGCTCCGCCACCCACCAACTCGCGGAGGTGAGCACCAACAGCCCAACCACGCTCCAGACCACCACCATGCCCAGCAGCAACCGGGCTTCGGCTGGCCATTGCCCCCAGGGCAACGGCAACAGGCCTTGGAAGCCGGCCGGTGGGGCCTCATCAGAGCCAGAGCTAGGGCCGGAGCCGGCACGCCAGGCGTTGGAGCGGGACACGATGAATCGGGGCGACGCGCAGGCGTCAGAGGTGATTCATTGAACCGTGCCAACACGTCCACCGCCAATAGCACGCAAAAAGCCCGGGAAACCCGGGCTGGTGGAGGTGCGGATTGATTCCCTTGCGATCAAGAGCGAGTCAAGACAAGTAGCGAGTCAAGAATTGGCTCAGATCCCCACGTTGGTCTGGGGGCGGCCAGCCACAAGCTCAACTTTGAGGATTTTACCTCCCTGCTTCATGATCCGCTGTTGTTCGGCGAACCAGCTGTCGTAGGGCACCCACTTGGTGAAGTAGGTGTTCTGCAATTCACGCTGGGTTCGGACTTTCTCCGGGCAGGGAATGCAGGCTGTGATCTTGAACAGACGCATGGGATAGATCCTCGGGGTGTGCCGAAGTCGGATCAGTTGCCGAGACCGGAGCTGATGTAGTCGAGATAGACGCCCAACTCGCGGCCGGCATCAGGGCCGATCAGGCTGGCAGCTGCATCCTTCATGGCCTGGATCGACTGCACGGTGGCACCAATGGGCACACCCAGGGAGTTGTAGGTCTCCTTCAGTCCGTTCAGCACACGCTCGTCGAGGATTGAGGTGTCCCCGGCCAGCATGGCATAGGTGGCATAGCGCAAGTAGTAGTCCAGGTCGCGGATGCAGGCGGCATACCGACGGGTGGTGTACATGTTCCCGCCGGGACGGGTGATGTCCGAGTCCAGCAGCGACTTGGCCACCGCTTCCTTGATGATCGCGGAAGCATTGGCGCTGATGGTGGCGGCGGCACGCACGCGCAGCTCACCGCTGGCGAAGTACTGCTCCAGGCGACCCATGGCGGAGCCGTCGAGGTACAGACCCTGAACGTCGGACTGATTGATGACGTTGGTGATCGCGTCTTGCATGGATTCGGCTTAGGGGCGGTGGGGTGTCAGGCAGTGCAGCCTCAGGAGAGGGCGCCGACCAGGTAGTCGAAGTAGAAGCCGGCTTCCTCGGCATCGGCGCCGGTCAGCAGGCCCACGGCGGCGCTCTTCATCTCACGCACGCCTTCAGCCATGGCTTCGAGGGGGGTGCCCAGGGCGCGGTACATCTCCTTGGCGCCAATCACACCGATTTCCTCGATCGGCGTCACGTCGCCAGAAACCACGCCATAGGTCACCAGACGGAGGTAGTAGTCGAGGTCACGCAGGCAGGTGGCCGTCATCTCTTCGCCATAGGCGTTGCCGCCGGGGGAGATGACGTCGGGGCGCTTCTGGAACAGAG
>JBJTWP010000282.1:0-2876 GCA_046081805.1 Cyanobacteriota bacterium | reverse complement strand
CTCAGAATGCCGGTGAGCTGCGGCCTGGCCCGTGCCCTGGTGGTTGGACATCGTGCTGCTGCTGGCGGCGCTGGCGCTCTGGGCCTCCGGCTCCGATGAGCGCGACGACGTGTGGGGCCTGTTCCAGAAGCTGCTGGGGGTGGCGGCCCTGCTGGTGGTGATCCTGGGCGGGCGCCAGGTGGCGCTGGAGCTGGCGGGGCTGGGGCTGGCCCTGTGGCTGCCCAGCGCCTCGAGCCGCCGCCTGCTCAGCCTCGACTACCGCTCAGACCCGATCGAGGAGCGCGACGACGCCTGAGGCCGGATCCTCCCCAACCCGCTCCAGCCCTCAGCAGCGCAGCCTGAGCGTGCGGGGCAGGTCTTCGGCGATGGCGCCCGTGGCGGTGAGCGCCGGATAGGGGCGGCCCTCGCGCCGGCACCAGGCGGCCACCTCCGGGTAGGCCCACTCCAACAGCTGCCGCTGGTAGCGCTCCGGCGCCAGCCCCTCACCCGCCTGGGGCACCCTGCCGGCCAGCTCCCGCTGGCGCAGCGCCTCGAACAGCAGGATGGCGGCGGCCACGCTCACGTTGAGCGACTGCACCATGCCGTGCATCGGGATCACCACCGCCTGGTCCACCGCCGCCGCCATCGCCTCGCTCAGGCCCCATTTCTCGGCCCCCAGCACGAAGGCAGTGGGGCCGGTGAAGTCGCACTGGCGGTAGTCCACCGCCTCCACCGTGAGATGGGTGCCAAAGAGCCGGAAGCCCTGGGCCCTGAGCGCCTGCAGCGCCTCCAGGCTACTGGCGTGGGGGTGCAGCGGCACCCACTTCTGGCTGCCCTGGGCCGTGCTGTTGAAGGTGCGCAGCCGCCCCGGCAGGCTCACCACATGGGCCTCCAGCGCTCCCACAGCATCACAGCTGCGCAGGATCGCCGAGAGTTTGTGGGGCTTGTCCACCTGCTCCAGCAGCACCGTGAGATCCCCCATGCGCCGATCGAGCACGGCCTTCAGCCGCTCGAACCGTCGGGGCAGCAGCGGCATGGGCAGGGCCTGGGCGCGACCCCCATCTTCCCCCCACCCGGGCGCCGCCAGCGGGCGGCAGCGGTGCCTGGCCGCAGCCGACAGTGGCGGGAGCTGGCCGATAGGGTTTCGCCCAGCGCAGGGGTGGCCATGGCCGGATCGGCACAGGGGCAGACACCGCCGACGGCGGGCTGGACGCAACTGACGGCGATCAACACCGCCAAGGGCCTCACGCTGCTGCTGCTGCTCGGGCTGGCGGCGCTGGTGGGGGTGCGGGACATGCGCCAGGTGATCTACCTGAGCCTGCACATCAGCTACTGCCTGTGGTGGCTGCTCGAGCAGTGGCTGTTCCCCGAGCGGCGACGTCAGCTGTTCAGCGAGCGCGTGGGGATGGTGGGCTTTGGGGGCACGGTGCTGGTTGTCGGTGTGTTCTACAGCCTGCCGGGCCTGCTGGCCTTCCTCAATCCCATTCCGATCTCCCCCGTCGCCGTGGCCGTCGCCCTGGTGCTGTTCAGCTTCGGCAGCCTGATCAACACCGCCGCCGACGTGCAGAAGACCACTGCCAAGACCCTGGGGGCCGGCCTGGTGAGCGACGGCATCTGGCGGCGCGTGCGGCATGTCAACTACCTCGGCGACCTGCTGCGCTACCTGAGCTTTGCGGTGGTGGCCGGCAACGGCTGGGCCTACCTGGTGCCGGGCCTGGTGCTGCTGATCTACCTGCAGCGGATCGGCCTCAAGGAGCGGCAGATGGAGGCGAAGTACCCCGCCTACGCCGCCTACCAGCAGCGCAGCCACCGCCTGCTGCCCGGTCTGTGGTGAGCCCACCACCGTGTCCACTGCCTCACCAACTGTCTCACCCACTCGCCCACTGTCCTGCCCACCACTCTCCTGTCCACCATCGTGACGACCTCCACGACGACTGCCGGGACGACCGGCGTCCCGACCAGCGCGACGACCCCGACGCCGATCTCCACGTTCGCGGCGTTCGCTGAACGGGCCGACTACTCGCTACTGGAGTCGCTGCTGCCGGATCCCCAGGCCAGCGCCGATGGCCATGATCACAGGCCCCGCCAGGTGTGCTCCGGCCATTACGTGCCGGTGACCCCCACGCCGCTCCCGGCGCCGGAGTACGTGGCCCACAGCTGCTCCCTGTTCCAGGAGCTCGGCCTCGACCAGGCCCTGGCCCACGATGAGAACATCCTGCGGCTGTTCTCCGGCGACATCTCGGTGGCGCGGCAGCCGATGCGCCCCCATGGCTGGGCCACCGGCTATGCCCTCTCGATCTACGGCACCGAATACACCCAACAGTGCCCGTTCGGCACCGGCAATGGCTACGGCGACGGCCGGGCCATCTCGGTGTTTGAGGGCGTGTTCGAGGGCCAGCGCTTGGAGATGCAGCTCAAGGGCGGTGGACCGACGCCCTACTGCCGCGGCGCCGATGGCCGGGCCGTGCTGCGCTCCAGCGTGCGCGAGTTTCTGGCCCAGGAGCTGATGCACGCCCTCGGGGTTCCCACCTCCCGCTCGCTGACGCTCACCATGTCGCGGGCGGAAACCGTGCGCCGGCCCTGGTACGCCCCGAATTCCCCGTCGTTTGAGCCCGACATTCTGGTGGACAACCCGGCGGCGATCACCACCCGGGTGGCGCCGTCGTTCCTGCGGGTGGGCCAGCTGGAGCTGTTCGCCCGCCGGGCGCGCAGCAACGCCCATGCCGGCGCCCTGCGCGAACTGCAGATGATCACGGGCCACCTGATCGCTCGCAACTACCGCTCCGAGATCCCGGCCGCCCTGCCCTTCACGGAGCAGGTGCTGGAACTGGCGCGCCTGTTCCGCGGGCGGCTCACCGCCCTGGTGGCGAACTGGATCCGGGTGGGCTATTGCCAGG
>JBJTWP010000281.1:0-2948 GCA_046081805.1 Cyanobacteriota bacterium | reverse complement strand
GTCTGTTCGCCAAACTGGGCGACCGTTCCACCCGGCGCCTGCCCGAGGGCTACGTGCCCCCGGCCGGTTCCACCCTCAGCTGACCGCCAGTCCCCCCGAGGATTCCCATGGAGAGCTTCGCCTACATCCTGATCCTGGCCCTGGCCATTTCCACGCTGTTTTTCGCCATCGCCTTCCGCGACCCCCCGAAAATCGGCAAGTGACCAGCCTTCCTGATTGATACAGCCCCCGGGAAACCGGGGGTTTTTTCATGCTTCGGCCCCCAACCGCGAGGCAACCCCTTCTCTTTGTGCGCGTAGCTGTTTACACTCCGAATACTTGGATGCGTGCCCGGGGATGCAATGTCCCTCCTGCCAACACACCGATAGCCGCGTTCTGGAATCAAGGGCCGCCGATTCCGGGCGCAGCGTGCGGCGGCGGAGGGAGTGCCTCAACTGTGATTTCCGCTTCACCACCTACGAACGGGTCGAAACCGTTCCGATCACTGTGGTCAAGCGCAACGGCAGCCGCGAAACCTTCAACCGCAGCAAGCTGCTGCACGGCCTGCTGAGGGCCTGTGAGAAGACGGGTCTGGAGCCGGCCCGGCTCGAAGCCGTTGTCGACGACATCGAGCTGGCCCTGCAGCAGCGGGTCGGCCGGGAGGTGAGCAGCAATGAGATCGGCGAGCTGGTGCTGCAGCGCCTGCGGGAGATGAGTGAGGTGGCCTACGTCCGTTTCGCCTCCGTGTATCGCCAGTTCCAAAGCGTCAGCGATTTCGTGGCCACCCTCGAAGGGCTGGGCAGCCGCGGCAAGGCCAAGGCCCGGCTGGCGGTGGTGGGCTGAACCCGGCGCTGGGCCCGCGAGCCGATCTGCGAGCCGGTCCATTGATAGAGTGATCGATTGGGTGTGCGCTGCAGGCGGGCAGCCATCCCGTTCCTTCGCACTGCCACCGGCAGACCGCCCCAGCTCCATGACCCTCACTCCTTCTTCCGAAGCCGACACCCTCGAGGCCCTCACGCCGATCAGCAGCGAGGAGGCCGCCGACATCGAGACCACAGCCGATCTCGATCTGGCGATCCCGGAAGAGGTGCCCAGCGCCGACGACTCCAGCAGCCGGGTCAGCACACGGGACGGCGACGGTGTGGGCTTCACGCTGGACGAGTTCGCGGCCCTGCTCAGCAAATACGACTACAACTTCAAGCCCGGTGACGTCGTCAACGGCACCGTCTTCGCCCTCGAATCCAAGGGCGCGATGATCGATATCGGCGCCAAGACCGCCGCCTTCATGCCTCTGCAGGAGGTCTCGATCAACCGCGTCGAGCATCTCTCCGACGTGCTCGAACCCGGCGAGGTGCGCGAGTTCTTCATCCTCAGCGAGGAGAACGAGGACGGCCAGCTCACCCTGTCGGTGCGTCGCATCGAGTACCAGCGGGCCTGGGAGCGGGTGCGCCAGCTGCAGAAAGAAGACGCCACGATCTACAGCGAGGTGTTCGCCACCAACCGCGGCGGCGCCCTGGTGCGGGTGGAGGGCCTGCGGGGCTTCATCCCCGGCAGCCACATCAGCACCCGCAAGGCCAAGGAGGAACTCGTGGCCGACTTCCTGCCCCTGAAGTTCCTCGAGGTGGACGAAGAGCGCAACCGCCTGGTGCTCAGCCATCGCCGCGCCCTGGTGGAGCGCAAGATGAATCGCCTGGAAGTGGGCGAAGTGGTGCTGGGTACCGTCCGCGGCATCAAGCCCTACGGCGCCTTCATCGACATCGGCGGCGTCAGCGGCCTGCTGCACATCTCCGAGATCAGCCACGAGCACATCGAGACCCCCCACACCGTGCTCAACGTCAACGATCAGATGAAGGTGATGATCATCGATCTCGACGCCGAGCGGGGCCGGATCTCCCTGTCCACCAAGGCCCTCGAGCCGGAACCGGGCGACATGCTCAGCGATCCCCAAAAGGTGTTCGACAAGGCCGAGGAAATGGCCGCCCGCTACAAGCAGATGCTGCTTGAGCAGGCCGAGGACAGTGAGCCCATGGGTGTCTCCCTCGAATGAGCACGGCTCGGATCCACTGACGATGGTTCACCTTTCCCTGCGGGGCACCCCGCTGCCCTGCGGGGATCGGCCACTGGAGGCGGTGCTGTTCGACAAGGACGGCACCATGAGCCACAGCGAACCGATGCTCGAGGCCCTGGCCCAGGCCAGGGTCTTTCACTGTCTGGCCCTGGCCGGCCAGGCCGAGGACGATCCGGAGCGCCACCACGACCTCGGCGCCCTGCTGCATCGCGCCTACGGCCTTTCCGCCGACGGGATCCACCCGGCCGGCACCATGGCGGTGGGGAGCCGCGACCAGAACCTGGTGGCCACCGCCACCGCCCTGGCCCAGGTGGGTTTCGGCTGGCCCGAGGCCTTGGCCATGGCCGAGGCGGTGTTCGCCCGCACCGATGCCCTGCACGGCCAGGGGAGTGAGCAGCGGCCAGCCCCCACCCCAGGCCTGCGGCAGCTGCTGGAGGCCCTGCGCCAGGCGGGAGTGCGCTGCGCCGTGATCAGCAACGACCATGTGGAGGGCATCGAGGCCTTCCTGGCCGCCCACGACCTGGCCGCCTATGTGCAGGGCATCTGGAGCGCCGAGCATCAGCCCCGAAAACCCGACCCCGCCGCCATCCACGGTCTTTGCGAGGAACTGGGCGTGGCGGCGGGGAGCTGCGCCCTGGTCGGCGACGCCAACAGCGACCTGCGCATGGCGCGGGCCGCCGGGGTGCCGGTGGTGCTGGGCTACCGGGCGGGCTGGAGGCGACCGGTGGCGCTGGATGGCTCCTTCCTGCAGCTGGACCACTGGCGGGAGCTCGCCGTGGTGCCGGGACCGGCGAACCGGTGGGAATAAGCTCAGCCATCGACTGACCCCATTCCCCTATGAGCCGTTTCGTCTTCACCTCGGAATCGGTGACGGAAGGCCACCCCGACAAGATCTGCGACC
>JBJTWP010000280.1:0-2883 GCA_046081805.1 Cyanobacteriota bacterium | reverse complement strand
GTGGCACCAGCCCGTTTCGCAGCGGTGGTGATGGTGTCCCTGAGAAAGGCTTCATCGTCGAGCCTGGTGCTGTCGCAGCCGTAGAGCTCGAGGATGCAATGTTTGCCCACGGTGTCACACACCGGCTGGGCTGAGATGGAGAGGGTGGCGTCAGCTCCGTTCCATCCCGGGTTGGGGTGGAGGCAGGGCAGGGTCTGGGTCATCGAATCCGACCGCACAAGCTGCCTACCATACGCGGTTTGGTCGATCAGGGCTGGCTGAGTCGACCGGCTTCCATCCGCACCACCTGGCTGGCCCCGCGCCAGCCGCTGGTGAGCGCCTCCCCATGGGTGGCGCTCACCAGGCACTGGTGCTCGGTGCCCACCGCCTCCAGCAGCAGCTGCTGGCGCCCCGGGTCGAGTTCGGCGAGCACGTCGTCGAGCAGCAACAGCGGCGGTTCCCCCACCACCTGGCCCACCAGGTCCAGTTCCGCCAGCTTCAGGGCCAGCACCAGGGTGCGCTGCTGACCGGCCGAGCCATGGTGCCGGGCCGCGTGACCAGCCAGCAGCAGGGCGATCTCGTCGCGGTGGGGGCCCACGCGGCACTGGCCCGTGCGCCGCTCCTCGGGGCGCTGGGCCAGCAACTGCTCCGCCAAGGCCGCGCGCCAGGGTTCCTCGGCCTCATCGCCTTCCAGCCGGGTGCCGCTGCGGTAGCTCAGTGCCAGGGCCTCCTGGCTGCCCCCAAGACGCTGCTGCCACTGTCGGGCCAGGGGCTCCAACCGGCGCAGGGCCCGGGCGCGGCGCCGGTGCAGTCGGGTGCCGATCAGGGCCATCTGCAGATCGAAGGCATCCAGCAGTGGATCGAGCTGGTCGCCTGCCAGGCCGCGGCGCAGCAGCTGGCTGCGCTGGCGCAGCAGGCGCCCGTAGCGGCTGACCAGGTCGCCGTAGAGGGGCTCGAGCTGCAGCACCACCCGATCCAGCCACTGGCGCCGCACGGCGGGCTCCCCCCGCACCAGCTCCAGATCCAGGGCGCTGAAGCCCACGCAGCGGAGGGAGTCCAGCAGGTCGAGCTGGCGCTCGAGCGATTTGCCATTGCGCTGGGCGTTGCGGCCGCCACTGCGCCGCAGCTCCAGCTGGAGCAGATCGCCGCCGCTGGTGCGGGCCCGCAGCACACTGACGGGCTGGCCGTGACGGATCAGGTCGTGGTCAGCACTGCTGCGATGGGATCGGAGGCTCCCCAGCAGCTCCACCGCCTCCAGCAGATTCGACTTGCCCTCACCGTTGGGCCCTACCACCAGCAGCCGGGGGGCCTCGATGGCCAGCTCCAGGCGCTCGATGTTGCGGAATTGACTCAGCTCCAGGCGTTCCAGCCGGATCGGACGGCCGATGGTAGGAGCGGCAGCGAGCGGTTAAAGTAGGTCCAATGGCGCTGTCCCAAACGCAGCGGCACCCCGCCGAAGGCTCCCCGATGGGCCTGACCGATCAGATGGGCTCGCAAGGTGGGCATGTAGCTCAGTTGGATAGAGCATCAGATTCCGGTTCTGAGTGTCGGGGGTTCGAGTCCCTCCATGCTCGTTGTCCCGTCTGATCCGATGCCCTCCCGCCTCAACGGGAGGGTTTTTTGTCGGGTTGCGCCCCCGGCCCGGGCCGGTCGACCCGGCCAGATCTCAGGGGCGCAGCAGGTGCAGTCCCATGGCCCGGATACCGCCGGGATCCACGATGAAGCCATGGCGTTGCAAGGCCTCCAGGGCTGCGGGCGGGGCGGACAGCGAGATGCTGCACCCCCCCAGGTCCCGTCGCAGCCGCGTCAGCGCCGCATGCACCAGCACCAACAGCACCCCCTGGTGCTGGGGGTCGCCGGGATCGGCGCAGAGATCCCAGAGGTTGGCATTCAGGGCCAGGTCACTGGTGATCCGCACGAACCCAACCAGTTGGTCCGCCCCATCGCTCACGCCGATGTGCCAGAGACTGCGCTCCAGCACGCGGGCCCAGCGTTCAGGGCTGCGGGGCGGATCGCCCATCAGGCTGAGCAGCCGGTTGAGGGCTTCAGGGGTGGGATGGGGGTTGGCCAGCAGTTGGTAGCCCTCGGCAAGGCGGGGCACGGGGGGCTGGCTGCGGAAGGGGATCAACAGGGAGTCCAGGGCCGGAAATCAGATCAGCCGGTGTTGCGCATGCCGGCCGCGATGCCATTGATGGTGAGCAGGGCGCCGCGCAGCAGTTCGCTGCGGCTGTAGGTGCGGCTGTCCTCGCCGGTGGCGACCGCCTCGCTCATCGGCGGTTGGCGATTCTGATCGCGCAGGCGCCGCAGCAGGGCCACCTGGAGATAGCCGAGCGGCACGATCGTCCGGTTGCGCAGATCCACCGACAGCTGCAGGGCTGGCTCCCCGTCCAGAAGCCGCTGGTGGCCGCTCACGGCGAGCACCAGGTCGCGGGTGAGGCTGAACTCGGCGGCGATGGTCTGGAAAATGGCTTCGAAGGCGTCGCGGCTGTCGCTGCGGCCCAGGGATTGCACGTAGTGGTGGGCCAGGTCGATGTCCACCTTGGAGAGGGTCATCTCCACCTTGGAGATGAGCATGCGGAAGAAGGGCCAGCGCTGGTAGAGCAGTTGCAGCAGCTCAATCTGCTCGGGATCCCGCTCGAGTTCCTCCTGCAGCGCTGCCCCCACGCCGAACCAGCTCGGTAGCAGGAAACGGCTCTGGGTCCAGCCGAACACCCAGGGGATGGCCCGCAGGCTGGAGAGGTCCTTGGCGCCACCCTTGCGGCGGGCCGGCCGGCTGGAAATCTGCAGCTTGCTGATCTCCTCGATCGGTGTGCACTGCTGGAAGAAGGCCACCAGATCCGGATTGTCATGCACCATGGCCCGATAGAAGTGGCGGGAGCGGGCGGCCAGGCGCCCCATTAGTTC
>JBJTWP010000279.1:0-3544 GCA_046081805.1 Cyanobacteriota bacterium | reverse complement strand
CCAGGCCAGGTCCCGCTGGGGTCCTGATCCGGGGGCGTCCGGTCCCTGGCAGGTGGAGGCGAACCCGAAACCCCCCAACACCATGGCAGTCGTCACCCTCGCGGAAATGATGGAGGCTGGCGCCCACTTCGGGCACCAGACTCGCCGCTGGAATCCCAAGATGTCGTGCTACATCTATTGCGCGCGCAACGGGGTTCACATCATCGACCTCGTGCAGACCGCCGTCTGCATGAACAACGCCTACAAGTGGGTGCGCAGTGCGGCCCGCAGCGGCAAGCGCTTCCTGTTCGTCGGCACCAAGAAGCAGGCCTCCGAGGTGATCGCCCTGGAGGCCAGCCGCTGCGGTGCCGCCTACGTGAACCAGCGCTGGCTGGGCGGCATGCTCACCAACTGGACCACGATGCGCGCCCGCATCGACCGGCTCAAGGATCTGGAGCGGATGGAATCCTCCGGCGCCATCGCCATGCGTCCGAAGAAGGAGGCCGCCGTGCTGCGCCGTGAGCTGGAGCGCCTGCAGAAGTATCTGGGCGGTCTGAAGACCATGCGCCGCCTCCCCGATGTGGTGATCCTGGTGGACCAGCGCCGCGAGACCAACGCCGTGCTCGAGGCCCGCAAACTCGACATTCCCCTGGTGTCGATGCTGGACACCAACTGCGATCCCGACCTCTGCGACGTGCCCATCCCCTGCAACGACGACGCCGTGCGTTCCGTGCAGCTGGTGCTGGGCCGTCTGGCCGATGCGATCAATGAGGGGCGTCACGGTGCTGGTGAGCAGCACGCTGACGACGAGGGCTGACACCCCTCCCCATGCTTCAGGGCCCCTGCCGTCCAGGCGACTGCGGGGGCCCGTCCGTTTGCTCCAATCTGTCCACGCTTCCTCCCTTCCCCCACGCTCCGCCATGGCTGAGATCTCCGCCAAGCTCGTCAAGACCCTGCGCGACAAGACCGGCGCGGGAATGATGGACTGCAAGAAGGCCTTGGCTGAAACCAACGGCGACACCGAAAAGGCCATCGAATGGCTGCGCCAGAAGGGCATCGCCAGCGCCGAAAAGAAGGCCGGCCGCACCGCCGCCGAGGGCGCCATCGGCTCCTACATCCACACCGGAGCCCGGGTGGGTGTGCTGGTGGAGGTGAACTGCGAGACCGATTTCGTGGCCCGCGGTGAGATCTTCCAGGAGCTGCTGCGCAACGTGGCCATGCAGATCGCCGCCTGTCCCTCCGTCGACTATGTGAAGGTCGACGACATCCCCGCCGCAGTGGCTGAGCGCGAAAAGCAAATCGAGATGGGCCGCGATGACCTCGCCGGCAAGAAGCCGGAGATGAAGGAGAAGATCGTGGCCGGCCGCATCGGCAAGCGTCTCAAGGAGATGGCCCTGATGGACCAGCCCTTTATCAAGGACAGTGGCATGACCGTTGAGGAGCTGGTGAAGCAGGTGGCCGGCAAGGTGGGCGAGAACATCCAGGTGCGCCGCTTCGTGCGCTTCAACCTCGGCGAGGGCATCGAGGTGGAGAAGCTGGACTTCGCTGCCGAGGTCGCCGCCATGGGGGGTGCGGCCTGAGCGGCGAACGGCCGGAGGAGATGGCAGAACACTCCGCCCGGGAGGCTGTGCTGACGCGGCTCGCGGCCCTGCACGCCGAGGTGAGCGCGGGCCATCCCGCGCTCTATCGCCACCTGGCTCTCTATCTCCAGGTGCTGCGTGATCGCTTGTTGCAGGCGGTGCAGCAGGCCTCGTTTCACCTGGCCACCCAGATTCATCCGCAACGCTACCGGGCTCTGCCGGCACCGCGCCGCCAGATGTTGCAACGACGGCTGCAGTCCCTCGTGCGTCGCACCTGCTGCCTGCTCACCGTGGAGCAGCTGGCCCAGCTGGCGCTGGAGCTGGATCGGGAGCGGCTGGACCAGCAGCAGGAACGCCAGCAGCGGTTGATTCAGGCCCTGGAGGAGCGGCATCGCGACTCAGGTGGGCCTCCTGCTCCCCAGGGCTCCGTCCACCTGGGTCTGGCCTTGCCGATTGGTGCAGAGCTGGTGGACGCCGAACGTCTGGCCTCCCTGCTGCCGCCCCAGCTCCACAGCACCGCGATGCCTCCGGCCAGCGACTTGGTCTCCCCATCGGTGGACGACCCCAGCGAGCAGCAGACCCGGGACGCCGTGGAGGCCATGGTGGAGGCCTTCGCCGAGGTGTTCGCCAACCGCGACCCCCGCGGAGATTCCGCCGTGGCCGAGGACGACAGTCTGCTGCCGGTGGAACCTGTGCAGCTGCTGCGCTGGTTGGCGGGCTACGAGCAGGCGTTGGTCCGGCGGCTGCGCAACCTCTCCCATGCCGTCAACGTGGAAGTGCTGCGCCAGGGGGTGAGTCAGACCCTGCTGCCGATGGCGCTGCTTGAGGCCGTGCTTCAGGGTGAACTGGAGCCCCAGCCAGCCGCGGCCAATCTGCTGCACCTGCCCCTGCCGTTCCTGCCGGAGGGCCAGGCATCGGCTGATGCCTCGGCGGCCTATGCCGTGCTGCTCCGTCCAGCGGACCTGGAACTGGAGATCCCGCCCCTGCGCACCTGCCGACAGCGCTGGCGGCAGGACCAGCAGCAGGTGCGCAGAATGGCCGATGAATCCGCCCGCCTGCAGCGGCGGCTCGCCACTCTGGAGGCTGAAGAGCTGTGGCTGCAGGATCTCCACGCCGCGAGCAGCCCGCCGCCCTGAGCCCAGGGGCTGGCCGCCAGCCCGATGCCTTGTCGGAGGGTCTCGACCGCTGGCTGCGCACCTTGCAGCAGGCCCTGCAGTTGGAGGCCCGCCAGGGCTGCGGCGATCTGATGGGACGCCAACAGCGGTTCAGCGCCTTCATGGCGGCCAGCCTTGGCGATCCGCCGTCTGCGCTGGCCATGGCGGATCGCCAGCGGCTGCAACCCCTGCGCGAGGGCTTTGCCGAGTACGGCGCCCTCAGTCCGGGCCGCCGACAGACCCTGGTGCGCCAGTGCCGGGAGCGGCTGCACCTGCTGCGCCAGAGCGTTGAGCCCCACGCCGCGGCCACCGGTTCGCCGCGCCTGCGGCTGCTGGCACCAGCCGAGAAGGCGCTCGCCCCGACCGTCGCCGCCGGGGGTGCGCTGCAGCCTGAGACCCCCCTCGCCGAGATCCGGGGGGTGGGCCCGCGCACCGCCACGCGGCTGGCGGCGCTGGGGCTGTTGGTGGTGCGGGATCTGGTGCATTACTACCCGCGCGACTACCTCGACTACGCCAACCTGGTGCGAATCAGCGGTCTGGAGCCCGGTCGCACCGCCACCTTGGTGGCGGAGCTGCGTCGTGTCACCGCCTTTGTGAGTCCCCGCAACCCCAACCTGGCGATTCTGGAGCTGCAGCTGGCCGATCCCACTGGCCGCCTGCGGGTGAGCAAGTTCTTTGCCGGCAAGCGCTTCGCCAGCCCCGCCTGGCTCAGGAGCCAGCAGCGGCTGTACCCCCTGGGTGCCAGTGTGGCCGTGAGCGGCCTAGTGAAGCAGACGCCCTATGGCCCAGCGTTCCAGGACCCGCTGATGGAGGTGCTGGACAGCCCGCGGG
>JBJTWP010000278.1:0-4165 GCA_046081805.1 Cyanobacteriota bacterium | reverse complement strand
GTGGCCAAGAACCTGCTGCGCGAAGACCTCGAGGGCGTGCTGGCCACCCTCAGCCCGCGCGAGCGCGACGTGCTGCGCCTGCGCTACGGCCTCGATGACGGCCGCATGAAGACCCTGGAGGAGATCGGCCAGATCTTCGATGTGACCCGCGAGCGCATCCGCCAGATCGAGGCCAAGGCCCTGCGCAAGCTGCGCCACCCCAACCGCAACGGCGTGCTCAAGGAGTACATCAAGTAAGCCAGGGCAGTGTGTCCAGCACCCCCGTCAACGGGGCCGGCGAGAGCCTCCACGATCCCTGCCCCCCAGCGCGGATCGGCGTGTCGATCGTGCTGCCCACCTTCAATGAGCGGGGCACGATCGGCGGGCTGATCCAGCAGCTGCTCAGTCTTCAGGGCCGCTTCGCCCTGGAGCTGCTGGTGGTGGATGACGACTCCCCTGACGGCACTGCCGAGCTGGTGCGCCAGATCGCCCGCGATCAGCCCTGTGTTCGCCTGGTGAGGCGGGTGGGGCGGGCCGGCCTGGCCAGTGCGATCAAGGAGGGCCTGCTCGATGCCACCAGCGATGTGGCCCTGGTGATGGACAGCGACGGCCAGCACGAGCCGGCCGCCGTGGAGCGGGCCCTCGACACCCTGCTGAGCGGCGACTGGGACCTGGTGGCGGGTAGCCGCTTCCATCCCGAGGCGGCGATCCGGGGCCTCAGCGGCCGGCGCGAACGGGGCTCCACCTGGGCCAACGCCACGGCCCGCTTCAGCCTGGCCAAGGCCTATGCCGGCCTGAGCGATCCGATGAGCGGCTTCTTCGCCCTGCGGCTGGATCGGGCCCTGCCGCTGCTGCGGGCCGTGGACGTGAACGGCTTCAAGTTCCTCTACGAGCTGCTGGCGGTGAGCGGCGGCCGCCTGAGGGCCACCGATGTGCCGCTCACCTTCCAGCCCCGCACCCACGGCAGCTCGAAGCTCGATCTGGCGATCTTCTGGGATTTCCTGATCTCGATCCTGCACAGCCTCAGCTTCCGGCTGCTGCCGCGGCGGGCGATCAGCTTCGGCATGGTGGGCCTCAGTGGCGTGGTGGTGCAACTGGTGGTGTGCCAGCTGCTGATGGCGGCAGCACGCCTCGACTTCGAGCGGGCCCTGCCCGTGGCCGTGGTGAGTGCGGCCAGCTCCAACTACCTGATCAACAACGCCCTCACCTTCCGCTTCCAGCGCCTCCAGGGGCCGGCGTTGCTGCGGGGCCTGCTGAAGTTCCTGCTGGTGTCGTCGCTGCCGGTGCTCGCCAACGTGGGCCTGGCCTCCGCCTTCTACGACTTCGTGTCGCGGGACACGCTCTGGGCCCAGCTGGCCGGGATCCTGGTGGTGTTCGTCTGGAACTACGCCGCCTCCTCCAGGTTCGTGTGGAACACCCCGTAGGGTCTTGGGTGTTTCCAAGCACACCTGCCAGGCGTGATCCCGAACACCTCCGCTGGGTCGGTTCCCCTGCGGCTGCCCCCTGAGCCCCCCCCACGGCGGCGCGCCTGAAGGCCCCAGAGGTCATCGCAGTGGGGGTGGCCCTGGCCGGGCTGTGCTGGCTGGCGTTCTTCAGGGGACTGGGGGACCTGGGTCTGATGGACAAGACCGAGGCCCTGTTCGTGGAGGTGGGCCACCAGATGCTGCGCAGTGGCGACTGGGTGACGCCCCGCTGGAACGGCGACACCTTCTTCGACTATCCGGTGTGGGGCTACTGGATGGTGGCGCTCAGCTTCAAGCGGTTCGGCGTCACCGCCTGGGCGGCCCGCCTGCCGGTGGCCCTGGCCGCCAGCCTTGTGGTGACTGCCACCGTCGGCCTGCTGTGGAGGCTGGCGCCGGAAAGGCTGGAGCCGCGTCAGAGGCTGGGCCGGGGACTGCTGGGCGCCTCGGTGCTGGCCACGACACCGGCCTGGATCGGCTGGGGGCGCAGCTCCACCACGGACATGTTTCTCGCCAGTGCCATCACCCTGGCGCTCTATGGCTTCGCCCTGGTGGAACTGGTCCCCCGCGGTCCAGGCCAGCCCGGCTGGGAGGCTCCCCTGGGACGGGTCGCGATGGCGCTCTTCGCGGGGATCGCCGTGCTGGCCAAGGGGCCGGTGGGGCTGCTGCTCCCCGGGCTGGTGATCGTGGTGGTTCTGACCCTGCGGGGCTGCTGGAGCCCCTGGCTCCGACCAGGGCCGCTGCTGGCGATGGCGCTGCTGTTCCTCGGCGTCACGCTGCCGTGGTATGCGGCCGCCGCCAAGGCGAACGGCATGGCCTTCATCGGCGGTTTCCTGGGGTTCAGCAACCTGCAGCGCTTCACCTCGGTGCTCTACGCCCATCCGGGACCGCCCTGGTTCTACCTGCCCTGGGTGCTGCTCCTGCTGCTGCCCTGGTCACTGCTACTGCCCCTGGCCATGGCCCGCACTCGCTTCTGGCGTTGGAGCACCTGGCGCCAGACCCCTGCCGTCGAGGCCCTGCCGCAGCTGCTGGTGGTGTGGCTGGTGGTGATGGTGGGGTTCTTTTCGGCCGCCGCCACCAAGCTGCCGGGCTATGTGCTTCCGGCCATGCCCGCGGCGGCGCTGCTGGTGGCCCAGCTGTTCGGGCCCGCCGGTCTGGCCCGGCGCGGCTGGCCGCTCAACATCTCCGTCGCTGCCACGGCCCTGGTGCTGTCGCTGGCGGCGGTTGCCGCTGCCCGGGCACCGGCGTGGGTGGCGACCGATCCGGCCTATCCCGCCTTTGGGGCGGCGCTGCGCAGCTCCGGTTTGCCGCTGGTGCTCTCCGGGCTGCTGGCGGTGGCGGCGGCGGGCTGCTGGTGGCTGCTGGCCCAGGGCCGCAGCCACCAGGTGTGGCTACCGAATCTGGCGGGCTTCCTGGCGCTGCTGGCCTTCGTGATCGCGCCCCTGGCGCCGCTGCTGGATCGGCAGCGCCACCTGCCCCTGCGGCAGCTCCAGACCCTCGCCGGCAGCCAGGCCCGCACGGCCGAGCCGCTCTGGGTGATGGGCTACAAGCGCTACAGCACCGTGTTCTATGCCGGCCGGCCGGCGGTGTTCATCGACGCCGCCGATGAGGCACGCAACAGGCTCGCGCGGGAACCGCGGGCCCTCGGAGTGGTGCCCGCCAGCACCAGCGTGCTGGTCCTCGGTGACCGGGATCACCTGGAGGCCTTCCAGCTGCCCGGTTCAGCGATTGAGTCCCTAGGTCGCCGGGGTGAGCAGATGCTCTGGCGGGTGCCACTGGCGGCCCTGGCCGGCTCCCACCGGCAGGGAGGTTGACCATGGCGACAAGCAGCCAGCTCCGCCCTCGCTTCGGCGTGGCCAGCACCCATGTCCTCGACTGCTGGGTGCCGCTGGCCGCCCTGGCCCTGGCGTTCGTGCTCGGTGCGGCGGTGGCCGGAGGGCATCCGCCCGCCCTCGACCGCCAGCTGCTCGACTGGGTGGGTGCCCACATCACCGGACTGCCGCAGGCGGCCTTGGTCACGGTCTACCGGCTCACCGGCAAGGCCTTCACGCCGGTGCTGGTGTTGGCCGCCATCCTGGTCCTGACGCTGCAGCGCCGCTGGCGGGATCTGGCTCTGCTCTGTGCCTCCACCGGCGGCATCCTGCTGCTGGTGGATCTGGTGCTCAAGCCCCACTTCCTGCGGAGTCGTCCACCGGGTTCGTTGATTCCGCTGGACGGCCACAGCTTTCCCAGCGGCCACGCCGCAGGTTCCATTGCCTTTTATGTCGCCATGGTGGTGATTTTGTCGGTCGATCACCCCCGGCGACGCTGGCCGCTCACGCTCCTGGCCGGCGCCTGGGTGGCCCTGATCTGGCTCAGCAACCTGGTGGCCCGTGCCCACTGGCCCTCGGATCTGATCGCCGGTGGGGCGGTGGGGCTGGCCTGGCTGAGCCTCTGCCTGGCAGGGTGGCGCCGGATGTGCTGGCCCCCGCGTCGCTGATGGTTCTCGCCCTTGTCGAGCTGCGCGGTCTGCGCACCGCTCCCGCCCTCACCCCCGAGCAGCGTCAGGCCCTGCTGGCTGAGCTGCGCGGTCAGCTGGAGCGCTGCGACTGGTTCACCATCGGCGTGATGGCCCCCTCCGCCGAGGCGGCGGTGGTGGCCCTGCGCAGCTGCGAACGGGCCCTGGGCTGGAGCCCCTGGAGCACGACCCCGCCGGCGAGGCCCTGGCCAGCATCGAGGGGCCGGTG
>JBJTWP010000277.1:0-2964 GCA_046081805.1 Cyanobacteriota bacterium | reverse complement strand
CCACGACCTGGCCCTGCTGGCGGCCGTGGCCGCGGCCCTGGAGCAGCGGCGCCAGAGCACCGGTGGGCCCTGTGAGCTGCAGGTGGATGCCAATGGCGGCTGGGATCTGGGGACGGCCCGGGCCATGCTCGATCCCCTGGAGCGCGCTGGGGTGGTGCTGCTGGAGCAGCCCCTGCTGCCCCTGCGGGACCCGGAGCTCGACACGGCTGGCTTCGAGGCCCTGGAGCTCGACTGCCCGATGCCGTTGGTGGCCGACGAGAGCTGCTGGAAC
This sequence comes from Cyanobacteriota bacterium, assembly GCA_046081805.1. Classification (GTDB taxonomy): domain Bacteria; phylum Cyanobacteriota; class Cyanobacteriia; order PCC-6307; family Cyanobiaceae; genus UBA5018. The sequence goes on along the minus strand of JBJTWP010000277.1, from coordinate 2,693 downwards.
CTGGCCGATCTGGTGCGGCTGGCCCCCCATGTGGATGGCATCAACATCAAATTGCTCAAAAGCGGTGGCCTTGCCGAGGCTTGGGTGATGGCCCAGGCGGCCCGGCGGTTGGGGCTGGGGGTCATGGTGGGCTGCTACTCCGATGCCGCCCTGCTCAACGGCGCCGCCGCCCAGCTGCTGCCCCTGGTGACCTGGCCCGATCTCGACAGCCACCTCAACCTGGTGGACGACCCCTTCACCGGGCTGAACCTGGCGGGGGATGGGCTGGTGCCGCCCCCCGGCCCCGGCCTGGGCATTGGTCTGCACACCTGCTTGGGAGGCGATCGAGCATGTTGAGCGCGTCCGCTCCGATCGTGCTGCTGCTGCACGGCGGCCTCACCGATCTGGGTGGCAAGACCGGCCTGGCGATGCTCCGCTACCGCAGCGGTCCGATCGTGGCGGTGGTGGACCCGGCCCATGCCGGTCGCTCCCTGCAGGCCGTCACCGGCATGGCCCGCGAGGTGCCCGTGGTGGCGTCGCTGCAGGAGGCGCTGCCCTTCGGGCCCCGGGTGGCGGTGGTGGGCCTGGCGCCCTCGGGCGGCCGGCTGCCGGAGCCGGTGCGGGCCGATGTGGCTGCGGCGCTTGCGGCGGGGCTGAGTGTGGCCAGCGGTCTGCACAGCCGCATCGGCGACGACCCGGAGCTGGTGGCGCTGCGCCAGCCCGGGGCCTGGATCTGGGATCTGCGGGTGGAGCCGCCCGGCCTCGCGGTGGCGGCGGCCCGTGCCGCCGCCCTGCCCTGCCGGCGCCTGCTGGCTGTGGGCAGCGACATGGCCGTGGGCAAGATGAGCGCCTGCCTGGAGCTGGCCCGGGCGGCGGATCGGCGCGGCATCGCGGCCCGGTTCGTGGGCACCGGCCAGGCCGGCATCCTGATCAGCGGCAGCGGCGTGGCCCTCGATGCGGTGCGGGTGGACTACGCCGCCGGCGCGGTGGAGGCCGCGGTGCTGGCGGCCGCCGCCGATCTGGGCGCGGAGGGCTGGCTGCTGGTGGAGGGTCAGGGTTCGCTCTGCCATCCCGGCTCCACCGCCACCCTGCCGCTGATCCGCGGCAGCCAGCCCACCGACCTGCTGCTGGTGCACCGCGCCGGCCAGCGCCACGCCAAGGGGCTGCCGGATCTGCCGCTGCCGCCCCTGCCGGAGCTGATCGTCGCCTGCGAAGCCCTCGCTGCCCTGGCCCGCCCCGATGGCCATCGCCCGCGCGTGCGCGCCGTGGCGCTCAACACGGCGCTGCTGCCGGAGCCGGAAGCCCGCCAGGCCATGGCGGCCACCAGCGCCCACACCGGGCTGCCCTGCAGCGATCCGGTGCGGTTCGGGGCTGGGCTGTTGTGGGACACCCTGCTGCGGTGAGCCCAGTGTGCGTGAGAGGGGCCGCTCTCTTCGCCAATGCGCCTGAGCTGCTTCTGCAACTCGCCCGTGCGGAGCGACGCCAGAAGCTCTTGCCCTATATCTCTTGCAGCCCAGCCCCCACCAGCCCATGGTTGCCGCAGGTGCCCCCCCGATCGACCACCGGCGAAGCCGCGTCGATCGGGGGGGGGCACCTGGGGGAACCAACCAAAAGGGCGAGCGAGGGGATTCGAACCCCCGAATAGCGGCGCCACAAGCCGCTGCCTTAACCACTTGGCGACGCCCGCCGTGGTCGATGCCAATGTACCAACCGATCTCGCCCCGCCCCGCGACCTCACCATGGCTCCCTCCTGGATCCCCTGCACCGTGCTCGCGGTGGCGGCCGGTGCCGGAGGCCTGGCCCTCACCAACCCGGGGCCGGACGAGTTTCAGGAGTTCGCGGGACAGCGGCTGGTGCAGGCCATCACGCAGGAGATCTGCCTGGAGAACGCCCTGCCGCTGGCCCTGCGACTGGTGCTGCAGCACTGCCCGGATCTGGTGGCCTCCCAGCGGCAGGTGCTGGGGCGGATCGCCCTGGAGAACAGCAGGCGCACCAACTTGGGGCTGGCCAGTGTGTACCGCACCGAGCTGGGCGGCCAGCGACTGCTGGCCGATCTGCGGGTGCCGCGCTACGAGGCGATCACCCTGGCTGGAGCCGGCCATTTCGTCGTGGTGAACTCCGGTGCCACCCGCCAGCCATGACGCTTGAAGCCAGCGGTCACCTGGCGGCGCGGGTTCCCAGATCGCTGCTTGACGCCCAGGGCGCCGTGGGGCCGACCCCTGATGAAGACGGCTGTCTGGCGGTGGCGCTGGACTGGGCCGAGGGGCGCATCACCAGCATCGTGCCCCTGGACTCGGACCGTACCGCAGCACCCCTGCCCCTGGTGCTCACGCCCCTGGTGGAGCCCCACGCCCACCTGGACAAGGTGTTCACGGCCTCCGCCTTCCCGAATCGGGAGGGCACGATGCAGGCCGCCCTGGCGGCCAATCGCCGCGAATGGACCGCCCGCACCGCCGAGCAGGTGCTGGAACGGGGTGAGCGGGCCCTGGAACTGGCCTGGCGCCAGGGGGTGCGGGCCATCCGCAGCCACCTGGATGGGGGGGGCCCAGTGGCGCGGCCCAGCTGGGAGGCGCTGCGGCAGTTACAGCAGCGCTGGCGCGGCCGGGTGGAGCTGCAGCTGGTGCTGCTGGCGCCCCTGCAGTTCTGGAGCACGCCGGAGGGAGAGCGGCAGGCCCGGGAGCTGGCGGCCACCGGTGGCTGGCTCGGCGGCGTGC
>JBJTWP010000276.1:0-2572 GCA_046081805.1 Cyanobacteriota bacterium | reverse complement strand
GTTCGACCCGGACGACCTCGATCGCATCCGCAACAGCCGCGGTGAGCTGGCGGGGCTACCGGTGTTGATCCATACCCAAGTGGCCTGCTTCAACCCCAAGCGTCTGACCAAACCACCGGCAACCGTGACGGAGCTACTGGCCGCCAGCGCGGCTGGACACCCGGTGGGCCTCACCGTGGAGCCCTACAGCCTGTTCTGGAGCGCCGGCAGCCTGGGGGCGGTGCCGGGCCTCAACGAGGCGGTGGCCGGGCGGCGGCCCGACCCTGCCCAGAGGGCGGGCATCGAGGGCTGGCTGGCCTGGCTGCAGAACGCCAACAACCAGCAACGGGTGATGTTCTTCGACGACCAGGAGTCTGCCCAGCGAGACCTCATCAACGGCAAGCTCGACTGGATCACCTGCCGCAGCACCCAGCTGCCGATCCTCACCAGGCAGATGGGGGGCCGGTTGGCGGTGGCCGCCCTGCCCGACGGCGCTGCGGGCGCCCAGGCCAGCCCGATCAATCGCCTGCGGGTGCTCAGCCTGGGGCGCAATTCCAGCGGCAGCGGCCGGGAGCGGGCCCTGGCCTTCAGCCGGTTCGGGATCAACCCCATGACCCAGCGCAACATCACCATCGGCTCGAGAACCTTCCTGCCGGCGAACCGCCATGTGCGGGTGCCGGTGCTCAGCTCCGGCGTGCTGGCCGCGATGGTGACGGCCAATGAACAGGGCCGCAACACCGATGAGGTGCTGAGCACCCTCCTTGTCACGGATCCCCGCATCCCCGCCCTGCAGACGCTGATCAACCAGCTGGTGTTCGGGCAGGTGAGTCCGGTGGCGGCGTCGGACCAGGTGATCAGCCTGCTGCGCCGCAAGCCATGACGACGCTGCTGTTCTCCATCCTGAGCTGGTTGGGCTATCTGGAGCGCCCGGAGGTGGTGCTGCAGCTGGCCATGAGCCTGGGGGTGCTGGCCCTGATCGGGGTGGCCCGGCAGCGGCGCTGGCTGCGGGGCTGCCCTCCGGCCGGCTATGGGCCCGTGGGGATCGGCCTGCTGGCTGCGGCCTGCGGCCTGCTGCAGCTGCTGGGCCTGGCCAATGGCCTGGCGCTGCTGGTGGGGGGCCTCTGGCTGGGCTGGCACGGCCTCAATCGGTTCGACCGGCTGTTGCGCCGCTGGCTGCCGGCCGAGCGGGTGCAGCAGCTGAGCAGCCGGCTGCTGCGCCCGTTCTTCCTGTTCGGGGGAGCGCTGCTGCTGATCAGCAACCTCGACAGCCTGCCCCAGCTCACCGTGATCCGGCTCGGCACGGTGATGGGGGTGACGCTCCAACTCGGCAAGCTGGTGGATGCCGTGGTGGTGAGCTATCTGGTGCTGGTGGGCAGCGGCCCGCCGGCAGCGGCGGTGGCCTGGCTGCTGCAGCGCACCCTGCGCCTCAGCGACGGCAGCCGCAAGGCCACCGAGCTGATGCTCCGGTACCTGGTGGTGGGTGTGGGTCTGGTGGCGGTGGCGGTGCACCTGGGCCTGAACAGCACGGCCCTGATCGCCGTTGCCGGTGGCCTCTCTGTGGGCCTGGGCTTCGGCATCAAGGAGGTGTTCTCCAACTTCGTGAGCGGTCTGTGGCTGCTGTTCGAGGGCTCGGTGCGACCGGGCGAGGTGCTGATGATCGACGGCGACCCCTGCGAGGTACGGCGCCTCGGCCCCCGCGCCACCCTGCTCTGGCGTGACCGCGACAACGCCGAGCTGCTGATCCCCAACCAGAGCTTCTTCACCGATCGCGCCACCACCTACACCGGCACCGACCGGATGCGCCGCAGTCAGGTGAGCGTGGGAGCCGCCTACCACCATCCCCCCCGGGAGGTGATCGCCCTGCTGGAAGCCACGGCCCGCAGCGTGGCGCGGGTGCTGCAGACGCCTGCGCCGAAGGCCCTGCAGCTCAGCTACGGCGATTCGGCGATCAACTACGCCCTGCGCTTCTGGATCGCCAACCCCATGGACAACGTGGGCATCTGCAGCGAGGTGAACCAGGCGATCTGGGAGGCCTTCCAGCGGGAGGGCATCGAGATCCCCTTCCCCCAGCAGGTGCAGTACGAAATGAGCGGTCCGCCTCCGGCGACTCAGCCCAACGCCAACCGCCGGAGGTAGGCCTCGCGGCTGCCGGCGTTGATCCAGCCGGTGGCGATGGTCTTGCTGTGGTGCTCACTCACCCGGCCCCGGTGGATGTGGGATGGGCTGGCCGGAAACAGCACGAGCTTGCCCCGCTCGGCTCCCTCGTGATGGCCCTGCCAATGGAACTCGGTGCCGCCCTCCGGCACGTCGTTGCAATAGAGGATCCAGGCCAGCACCCGGCGGTGGGGTTCCGTGGCCTCGCTCTCCAGGCTCCAGTCGCAGTGCCAGCGGTAAAACCCCTCGCCGGGGGCGTAGCGCTGCAGGTTGAAGAGGGGGCAGACAAACAGGGAGCGCTGCGGGCAACACTCCAGAAACAACGGCCGCTCGGCCAGCCAACGCTTCAAGCCAACGGCCACGCCCCGCAGCATCGCCTCCGCCAGCCCATGGGCCTCGGGGTCGGAAGGATCCATCGCGACCAGGCTGATGTCTGTCG
>JBJTWP010000275.1:0-6797 GCA_046081805.1 Cyanobacteriota bacterium | reverse complement strand
CCGCGGCGGCGCCGCCCTCTCGATCCGCAAGGTGAGCGGCGCGCCGATCAAGTTCATCGGCACCGGCGAGAAGGTGGAGGCGCTGCAGCCCTTCCACCCCGAGCGCATGGCCAGCCGCATCCTCGGCATGGGGGATGTGCTCACCCTGGTGGAGAAAGCCCAGAAGGAGGTGGAGCTGGCCGACGTGGCCCGCATGCAGCAGAAGCTGCAGGAAGCCACCTTCGACTTCTCCGACTTCGTGCAGCAGATGCGCCTGATCAAGCGCATGGGCTCGCTGGGGGGCCTGATGAAGCTGATCCCCGGCATGAACAAGCTCGACGACGGCATGCTCAAGCAGGGCGAGGAGCAGCTGAAGAAGATTGAGGCGATGATCAGCTCGATGACCGAGGCCGAGCGCCGCAACCCCGACCTGCTGGCCGCCCATCCCTCCCGCCGCCGGCGCATCGCCAGCGGCAGCGGCCACACCGCGGCGGAGGTCGACAAGGTGCTGCAGAACTTCCAGCAGATGCGCGGCTTCATGCAGCAGATGACCCGTGGTGGCGGCATGCCGGGGATGCCGGGCCTGGGGGGCGGGTTTCCCGACCTGGGGGGCATGCCCGGGTTCCCTGGAGCCATGCCGGGCCAGGCTGGGATGCCCGGTGGCGGTGGGCGCGGCCGGGGCGGCGGCATGCCCAAGCCAGCCAGGCCGGCAAAGAAGCGCAAGGGCTTTGGCGAACTGTAAGGGCCCGCACCGGAAGGTACATTGGTTGTTTGCACACCTAGCGGCTAGGCCACGATGATCAAGCTCCGCCTGAAGCGGTTTGGCAAGAAGCGGGAAGCGAGCTTCCGCCTCGTGGCCGTCAACAGCACCTCGCGCCGGGACGGCCGTCCGCTGGAGGAGCTGGGCGTCTACAACCCCCGCACCAAGGAAACCCGGCTCGATACCGAGGCCATCCGGGCTCGCCTGCAGCAGGGCGCCCAGCCCACCGATTCGGTGCTCAGCCTGCTTGAGCGTGGCGGCTTGGTGGAGAAGACCGTCCGTCCCTCCGTGAAGATCGGCCTGAAGACCCAAGCCGATGCCCGCGAAGCCGCCGCCAGGAAGGCCGCCAAGGAGGCTGCTGAAGCCGCCGCTGCTGAAGCCGCAGCGGCGGTCGAAGCTGCCGCTGCCGCCGAAGCCTGAGGCCCGCCCCGATGAGCGGGGCCCCCGGCAGCCTCTCCAGTTTCACGATCGACTTGCCAGACCAGGATGCCGCCCTGGCCCTGGCGGGGGATGCCGAATCCACCCTGCATCGTCTGGAGTCCCTCACCGGAGCCTCCCTTGTGTTGCGAGGGTTGTCGCTGCAGCTGCGCGGTCGCCCCGGCCAGCTGGAGCGGGCCAGCGGGATTGTGGAGCTGCTGCGGCCCCTGTGGCAGGAGGGGCAACGGGTGACGCTGGTGGATGTGCAGACCGCCATCAACGCCCTCGACACGGGCCGCTCTGCGGAGCATCAGCAGCTGGGCAAGCAGGTGCTGGCCCGCAGTCAGAGCGGCACGTTGCTGCGTCCTCGCACGATCAGACAGAAGGCCTATGTGGACGCCATCGAGCGTCACGATCTCACCCTGGCCCTCGGGCCCGCCGGGACTGGCAAGACGTTCCTGGCCGTCGTGCAGGCGGTGCGCCTGCTGCAGGAACGCAAGGTGGAGCGGCTGGTCCTCACCCGTCCGGCGGTGGAAGCTGGCGAGCGGCTGGGTTTCCTGCCCGGGGATCTCCAGCAGAAGGTGGATCCCTACCTCAGGCCTCTCTACGACGCCCTGCACACCCTGCTGGGCCAGGAGCGCACCTCTGCCCTGATCGAGAAGAACGTGATTGAGGTGGCGCCGCTGGCTTACATGCGCGGCCGCACCCTGGCCAGTGCATTCGTGATCCTGGATGAAGCCCAGAACACCACCTCCGCCCAGATGCGCATGGTGCTCACTCGTCTGGGGGAGGGGTCTCGCATGGTCGTCACCGGGGATCCAACCCAGATCGACCTGCCGAGCGGCTGCCTCTGCGGCCTGATTGAGGCGGCCGAGGTGCTGGAGGGGGTGGAGGGGGTTGCCATCTGCCGGCTTGGCGCCGCCGATGTGGTGCGCCACCCGCTGGTGCAGCGCCTGGTGAACGCCTACGCCAACCGCGACCAGCACGGGCGTCGGTGAGCCGATCGATCGGTGGGGGGGCTGCATGGGGGGAGGGAGAACCGTCCCTCTCCACGGCCAGCGCCACATGGCCAGCGCTGGCAGGATGGAGCGAGTTCATGATCTGGTGCGCCATGCCGGCCAGCAGCAATTTTCAGGAAGCGATCCGCCAGGCGCAGTACGGGGCTCTGGTGGGTCCCAATGTGGTGAACAAGGCCCTGCCCTATGTGGGCGGTGGCATGGTGCTGACCGCCGGTGGTGTGATGGGGGGCCTTGCCCTGATCGCCAGCAAGTCGGCGCTGTTCATGCCCCTGTTCTGGGTGGCCTTGATCGGCAACTTCATCCTCTTCTTCGTCGCCCAGAACGTGGCTCTGAAGGGCAATAACGCCACGGCCCTGCCCCTGCTCACCGCCTACAGCCTGATCACCGGCTTCACGCTGAGCGGTCTCGTGGCCCTGGCAATCGGAACCGCGGGCATCGGCTCCATCGGCATCGCCGCCCTGGCCACCGGCATCACCTTTGTGGTCGCCTCAGTGTTGGGCCGGCGCATGACCGACAACGTGGGTCAGGCCCTCAGCGGTGTGGTGGGTCTTGGGATCCTCGGCTTGGTGATCGCCATGGTGGTGCAGATCATCGGCGGCATCTTCGCCCCGGGAGTGTTCCATGGCGGCACGTTTGAACTGATGATCGCGGGCTTTGGCACCGTGCTCTTCGTGGGTGCCGCCTTCGTGGACTTCTACACGATGCCCCGCACCTACAGCGACGACCAGTACCTGGCCGGCGCCCTGGGGATGTATCTCACCTACATAAACCTGTTCATCTTCATCCTGCGCCTGATCATTGCCCTGCAGGGCGGTGGTCGCCGCGACTGAGCAGACCGCGCAGACCCCCGTGCGGTCCGCGATCCAGCGATCGATCTTCGGGCCCCAGATCCATCAACAGCCCCCGCTGGCCGGGGGCTTGTTCATGGCTTCACTTGGCCACCGCTTCGATCGCGGCCGCGATCGCTCCCTTCTGCTCCGTGTCGTAGCCCCACCGCTGCAGAAAGGCCACATCCTCACCGGCCCCATCCAGGGCAGCACGCAAGAGGGTTTCGAGGCGCTCCTTCACCGCCGCGGGCTCCAGCAGCCGCAGCAGCTCGCTGCAGCGGGCACGCACCCGCTCCGACGCCGCCTGCTGGTTGGGGTCGCCGGCACGCTGGTGATGCAGGGCCATCGCCGTGCTCATCGCCAGGTTGCGGGCCGTGAGGTCCACCACACCCTTGCCGGCAGCACGCAGCTGGATCACCAGGGGCTCCGGCAGGCGGTCCATCAGCGGGCAGTCGCCCGCCAGGCTCACCACGAAAAAGCCGCGGCCCCCATCCCGGCTGGCCACCAGTTCACCCACCCGATCGGCCAGCACCTCATCGCTGAGCTCGCCGTTCTCCCATAGCCCCAGCCACTGGACGGTGATCTCCATCGCCTCCTGAAAGCTGGGCTGTCGCGGAGACTCCACTGGGATCGAGGCCATGGACCAGCGCGCACGTCACTGGTTGGTGAGCTTATGGAGCTCAGGCCCCCGGCCGCTGGGGGCTCACCCCCTGCACCACACGGTTGCGGCCCTGCTGCTTGGCCTCGTAGAGGGCCGCATCGGCAGCCTGCAGCAGCAGCAGCGCCTCGCTGTCACCGGACTCGATCGCCGGCACGGTGCTGGCCACCCCGAAGCTGGCGCTCACCGAGCCTCGGGGATGGGGAAGGGCCCGGGCGAGCAGCGCCTGGCGCAGCTGTTCAGCGCAGACCAGGGCGCCATGGGCATCGGTGTTCGCCAGCAGCAGCACGAACTCCTCCCCCCCATAGCGGAACACGCCGTCCTCAGGGCGGTGAACCCCGGCCTGGAGAACCGCCGCCACGGCCCGCAGGCAGGCGTCGCCGGCGGGATGGCCCAGGCTGTCGTTGAGGAGCTTGAAGTGATCCACGTCCGCCATCACCAGGGCCAGTGGTTCCTGGCGGCGGCGGCTGTCGGCCCAGGTGCGGGCCAGTTCCTGTTCGAACAGCCGCCGATTGCCCACACCGGTGAGGCCATCCTGGGAGGCCAGCAGGGCCAGCTCCCGGTTCGCCTCCGCCAGCTCGCGGGTACGGGCCTCCACCTGCTGAGCGAGGTCACGGTTGCGCTCCTCCAGCAGGGCCTGCTCGCGCCGGCGGAACCGGATCTCCCGACCCACCAGCAGCAGCCCGAGCAGCAGGAGCAACAGCATGAACAGGGTCACCGCCAGCTGCAGGCCCCTGAGTTCCCGGCTCACCAGCGCCTGGATCGCCGCACCATCCACCCGGTAGACGACACGCGCATCCAGGCGGGGAAGTCGCGCCACGATCAGATGCTCGGGCCCCAGATTCAGGGTGAACACCCGAGCCCCGTCCCGGGGGCTCTCCAGAACCCGTCGATGGGCCGCCGGCAGACGACGGTCCTCCCCCAGGGTTTGACGCCCCGCCTGCACCAGCAGTCGGCCGTCGGCGGCCACCACATAGAGGGGCTGGGCCATCAGTCCGCCCCCCTGATCCCGACCGGGGGGCACCAGCCAGCGCAACAGGTGACGCACCACCAGATCATGGCCCACCGAACCGGCCCAGGAGCCGTTCTGGCGGAAGGGAGCCACCACGCTGATCAGCCATTCCCGCGCCGCCGGGTCGTAGCTGGGCCGGGTCCAGCGGGGGCGGCCCTGGGGGTTGCGGACCGGGGAGGTGAGCTGAACCCAGGGTGTGAGCCGGTAGTCGAGGTCGGCGCGGGCCTCACGGATGAAGTCGGGCTTGGGGGGCCAGAAGATCACCTCACCGCCGCCCAGCGGCAGCACCCAGGTGTTCTCGAGCGGGCCGCTGGAGACCCCGAGGCCGAACACGGTGGTGATCGGCTGGGCCTGGCTGAAGAAGGAGCGGGTGCTGGCGCTGAGATCCACGTAGGGGGGAATCCAGATCCCCGCCTGCCGCGCCGGCTGGAAGTCGCCCGACCGGCTGCGCCAGACGCCGTCGCCGTCCCGCTGCACCAACCGCGGAAACCAGCCGGTGGCCGGCATGGCCTGGGCACCTCGGGTGTCGATCGCCGAGATCAGGCCGGCGAAGACCAGCACGCTCTGCTCGGCGTCGGCGAGGGTGGCGTCGAACTGGGCCACGTCCTCCTGCACCTGCAACCGCTCGGCCTGGAGGGCCTGGTGCATCAGCCTCTGGCTCAGGTGGCGCTGCAGCTGCCAGGAGGCGAGTCCCCCGGCCGCCAGCACCGCACCGGCCAGCAGCAGGGCCTGGACCGGCAGGGACTGCAGCCGCATCGGATGGGTGCTGCGCACGGGCAGGCGCTGAGCTCAGGGGGGGCAGCCGGATTCTGGCGGCGGTGCGATGAACTGCCACGCTGAACCGCATGAGCGCCCTCCCCCCGAACGACTCCGACGCCACGGCAGGCCGCACCCTGCCGATTCCCGATCCGCTGGAGTCGGCACGGCTGCTGGCGGCCACAACCCAGGCCATGGCTCCGGCGGATGGGTCGGAAGGGCCGCCATTCCGCTCAGGCTTCGTGGCCCTGATCGGGCGCCCCAATGTGGGCAAGAGCACCCTGCTCAACCAGCTGGTGGGCGAAAAGGTGGCGATCACCTCGCCCGTGGCCCAGACCACCCGCAACCGCCTGCGGGCGATCCTCACCACGCCCCGATCGCAGCTTGTGCTGCTCGACACGCCTGGCATTCACAAGCCCCACCACCTGCTGGGGGAGCGCCTGGTGAACACGGCGCGCAGCACGATCGGCGATGTGGATGTGGTGCTGCTGCTGGTGGATGGCAGCCAGCCCGCCGGCCGCGGTGATGCCTACATCGTGGAGCTGCTGCGTCATTGCCGCGCGCCGGTGCTGGTGGCCCTACAAGAACGACCTGGTGGACCCGGCGCAGGCCGACGCCCTGGCTGCCAGCTACCGGGACATGCTCGCAGGCCGGGGCGATTTCGCCTCTCCCGCCGAGCAGCCAGCCTTGCGGTGGCCGCTGCACCCCGTGAGCGCCCTCAATGGCGATGGCACCGAGGCACTGGTGGCCGCCCTCAGCACCGCCCTGCCCGAGGGGCCCCACCTCTATCCGCCCGATGCGGTGAGTGATCAGCCCGAGCAGCTGTTGATGGCCGAGCTGATCCGCGAACAGGTGCTCAGCCACACCCGGGAAGAAGTGCCCCACTCCGTGGCGGTGAGCATCGACCGGGTGGTGGACGACGGCCCCCGCACCGCCGTACTGGCCACGGTGCTGGTGGAGCGCGACAGCCAGAAGGGAATCCTGATCGGCAAGGGCGGCCGCATGCTCAAAACGATCGGCAAGGGCGCCCGGCTGCAGATGGAGAAAGTGTTTGCCGGCCCGGTGTACCTGGAGCTGTTCGTGAAGGTGGTGCCGGGCTGGCGCCGCAGTGCCGCCCGCCTGGCCGAACTCGGCTACCGGGGGGACTAGGGCGGAACCCGGGCCTGAGAGAATCCGCCCATGACCGATTCCGCCGTCAGCCCGCACTTCCCCCCCGATTCAATCGAGGCCTTCCTGCGCTTCTCCGCCGGGGACTGGATGAACCTGCGCAGCCAGTTCGACCTGGGCGACGAAGCCGATGGAGCCAACGGCGATGAGTGGCACACCAGTGAGCGCGGTGAGCTGGTGGTGTCCTACCTGCAGGACGACG
>JBJTWP010000274.1:0-3156 GCA_046081805.1 Cyanobacteriota bacterium | reverse complement strand
GCCCAAGGGGGTGGTGCACACCACCGCCGGCTACAACCTCTGGGCCCACCTCACCTTCCAGTGGATCTTCGACATCCGCGAGGACGACATCCACTGGTGCACCGCCGACGTGGGCTGGATCACCGGCCACAGCTACATCGTGTACGGGCCGCTCTCCAACGGCGCCACCACGGTGATGTACGAGGGGGCGCCGCGCCCCAGCAAGCCCGGTGCCTTCTGGGAGGTGATCCAGAAGCATCGCTGCACGATCTTCTACACGGCCCCCACGGCAATCCGGGCCTTCATGAAGAGCGGCCGCGAGGTGCCCGACCAGTACGACATGGGCTCGCTGCGCATCCTCGGCACCGTGGGGGAACCGATCAACCCGGAGGCCTGGATGTGGTACCGCGACGTGATCGGCGGCGACCGCTGCCCGGTGGTGGACACCTGGTGGCAGACCGAGACCGGCGGCGTGATGATCAGTCCCCTGCCCGGCGCCACCCCCACCAAGCCCGGCTCCTGCACCCTGCCCCTGCCGGGCATCGAAGCCGACATCGTCGACCTGGACGGCACCTCCCAGCCCGCCGATGCGGGGGGCTACCTGGCGGTGCGGCGCCCCTGGCCGGGAATGATGCGCACGGTGCACGGCGACCCTGAGCGCTTCCGCAAGAGCTATTGGGAGCACATCCGCCCCGCCGATGGCAGCTGGCTCTACTTCGCCGGGGATGGCGCCCGCCGCGACGCGGACGGCTACTTCTGGGTGATGGGCCGCGTCGATGACGTGATCAATGTGAGCGGCCACCGGCTCGGCACGATGGAGATCGAGAGCGCCTTGGTGAGCCATCCCGCCGTGGCCGAGGCGGCGGTGGTGGGCCGTCCCGATGCGCTCAAGGGTGAGGGGATCGTGGCCTTCGTCACCCTGGAGGTCGGCCGCAGCGGTGATGAGGCCCTGGTGGCCGAACTGCGCCGCCATGTGGCCAAGGAGATCGGTCCGATCGCCCGCCCGGATCTGATCCAGTTCAGCGATGCCCTGCCGAAAACCCGCAGTGGCAAGATCATGCGCCGCATCCTGCGCTCCCTGGCCGCCGGTGAGGAGGTGAGCGGCGACACCTCCACCCTGGAGGACCGCTCGGTGCTCGATGCCCTGCGGGTGTGAGGAGGTTGGGGCCGGGGTTCAGACGGCCAGGGGGCCGCTGGCGGGCGTGGCGGCTGGCCCCTGTTCCGCCAGGCGCGGCTTCTTCGATTGGCTCAGCAGCCGTTCGCTCTCGGTGATCGACAGCGCCTTGCCATAGAGGTAGCCCTGGCCGAAGTCGCAGCCATAGGCCAGCAGTAGCGATTCCTGGGCACCGCTCTCCACCCCCTCGGCCACCACCTGCACGCCGAGGGCGGCGGCCAGCGAGATGATCGCCCGGGCGATCGCCTCATCCTCCGGATCCTGGCCCAGGTCGGCGACGAACGAGCGGTCGATCTTCAGCAGTCCCACTGGGAAGCGTTTGAGGTAGAGAAGCGAGGAGTAGCCCGTGCCGAAATCGTCGATGGCCAGCTTCACCCCCAGCTGACGCAGCCGATCGATCGTGCTGGCGGTGGATCGAATGTCTTCCACCAGGGAGGTTTCCGTGATCTCCAGATAGAGCTGGGCCGGATTGATGCCGCTGCCCCTCAGGATCGGCTGAATGCGCTCCACCAGATCGGCGGCCCACAGGGTGCGTGCGGAGACGTTCACCGACAGCCGCAGCGGCTTCAGACCCTCGCGCCGTTGCCAGCCAGCCACCGCCTCGCAGGCCAACCGCATGACCTGCAGATCGATGTCCTCCACCAGGCCGCAGTCCTCCGCCGCCGCAATGAACTCGGCCGGTGCCATCGGCCCCAGCTCCGGATTGTCCCAGCGGGCCAGTGCCTCGAAGCCCGCCAGCAGGCCATCCTGGAGCCGCACGATCGGCTGCAGGTGGGTGACAATCCGGTTGTGGAGAACGGCCTGGCGCAGGGCTTCCTCCAACGCCAGTCGCTGTTTGGCCTGCTCCCGCATGCCGGGGTTGAACAGGGCGTGGCGACCGCGGCCCAGCGCCTTGGCCTGGTACATGGCCATGTCGGCGTTCTCGATCACCGAGGAGGCCGTGTCGTTCGGGCCGATGAAGCTGATGCCGACCGAGGCGGAATGGCTCAGCTCAATGCCGGCCACCCGGATCGGTCGGCGGATCGTGGCGATGATCCGCCGGGCCAGCTCGCTGGCCGCCTCCGGGTTGCCGGTGCGCGTGATCACGATGAACTCATCGCCGGAGAGGCGACCGACCAGATCGTCGCGGCGCACCGATTGCTGCAGCATGCGGCTGATGTGGATCAGCAGCTCGTCACCGGCGGCATGGCCGTGGGCGTCGTTGACCCACTTGAAGCGGTCGATGTCAATGAACAGCACGGCCGTGCTGCTGGCACCGTCCTCGGGCGGATGCCGGATCCAGCTGGAGAGCCGCTCCAGCACCAGCAGGCGGTTCGGCAGGCCCGTGAGGGGATCGTGGCTGGCCTGATGGGAGGCATCGCGCCGCGCCTGCCGTTCGGCACTGATGGCTTCCAGCATCCGCAGACAGAGCTCGATGCTGCGCGCCATCGCCCGCACCAGCGAGCGCTCCTCCAGATCGAACGGTTCCGCCAGCCGTCCCACCAGCAGCAGGTTGCTGCCCCCCATGGGCGCCCAGGTGGTGTGCAGCCTGCCCGCCGCGATCGGGATGGTGGAGGGCTTGCTGGCGGCCAGCTGCTCCACGAGGGTTCGCTCTTGGCCCGCCAGGCCGATGCCCCAGGTGATGCCATCCGTCCCGAGGATGGCCGCCACCTCCGCCTCCACCGATTCAGCCACCCGGTTCACCACATTGCGCAGGTTGTCCGGATCGTCGGTGGAGAACGCCGAGAGGATCTCGGAGAGCAGATGCAGTGACCAGGAAGGCTCCATCAGCCGATCGCCAGGGTCACGAGCGTCTGGTTGTGGAATCCACCGGATCCCTTGGTGCGGGCGATCTCGCCGTAGGTGTAGAAGCTTGCCATCGGTGCTCCCTGGCAGCAGCGGCTGATCCGTTCCGTTTCCTCCTGCACGTGGCGATCGCCGAAGATCGATCGCCGCGAGACGCAGTCGAACAGCAGCAGGCCGGCCGCCTCACCCTGGCCAAGGGCTGCGACCGCAGAGCTGGC
>JBJTWP010000273.1:0-5881 GCA_046081805.1 Cyanobacteriota bacterium | reverse complement strand
CGCCCGTCGGCGGCTGACCAGGCTGAGGGCGCCGATGAGGGCTGCGCCCACCAGGCTGAGGGTGAGGCGTTGGAGCAGGTCCATCGGGGCCAGGCGGCCGGTGGCCCCATCCTCCCCGCTGGGCGAGCCCTGGGGCGGGGCGGTAGTGGTTGTTACGGCTGGGCCTTCCCTTCCCACCTGAAATGCAGCGCATTGCCGCCCGGTCCATGGGAACTGCGTCCGTCTCCGGTATCCCGGCCAGCACCAGGGGCCACACCGATGCGATCCAGTCGCTCCTGGATGAGCTGCATCAGCGCTATGCCCCGCTCAGCGAAGGTGCACCGGCCGACTACATCCCGGAGCTGGCGAAGGCCGACCCTGCTGACTTCGGCATCGTGATCGCCACCGTGGATGGGCGCCTGTATGCGGTGGGTGATGCCACCAAGCCGTTCACGATCCAGTCGATCTCCAAGCCCTTCGCCTACGGCCTGGCGCTCAGCCAGCTGGGGGCGGAACGGATGGCGGCCAAGGTGGGGGTGGAGCCTTCCGGGGAGGCCTTCAACGCCATCAGCCTGGATCCCAGCAGCGGTCGGCCGCGCAACCCGATGATCAACGCGGGGGCGATCGCCACCACCTCCCAGCTGGTGGCGCACCAACCGCAGGAGGCGGAGCAAACGCTGCTCAGCTTCTTCGCCGAACTGGCCGGCCGCCCCCTGGCGGTGGATGAGGCGGTGTACCGCTCCGAGAGGGAAACAGGCCACCGCAACCGCGCCATCGGCCATCTGCTGCGCAACGTGGAGATCATCGAGAGCGATCCGGAAGCGGGCCTCGATCTCTATTTCCGCCAGTGTTCGATCCAGGTCACCTGCCGGGATCTGGCGGTGATGGCCGCCACCCTGGCCTGCCAGGGCCGCAACCCCCTCAGCGGCCGTCAACCCCTCAGCCCCGACGTCACCACCCGGGTGCTGGCCCTGATGGCCAGCTGCGGCACCTACGACTTCGCCGGCCAGTGGCTTCACGACGTGGGCATGCCCGCCAAGAGCGGTGTGGGTGGCGGGATCCTGGCGGTGGTGCCCGGGCGGCTCGGCATCGCCGTCTACTCCCCTCCCCTCGATGCCCTGGGCAACAGTGTGCGCGGCATCGCCGTCTGCAACGACCTCTCCGAGCGGTTGGGGTTGAGCCTGTTCCAGCAGGTGCCCCAGGGCGCCTCCACCGTGCGGCGCTCCTACGACGGCTCGATGCGGCAGTCGCGGCGCTGGCGCTCCGCCCGCGACCGGCAGGCACTGCGCGAGTCGGCCAATGCCATCCACATCGTGGATGCCCAGGGCATTCTGGAATTCGCCGCCGTGGAGCGGCTGGTGGCGGAACTGCGCACCAGCGTGGTGGGGTCGCGGGTGCTGATCCTTGATCTGGCCAGGGTGCTGGAGCTGCCGCCGCAGTGCGGCGCGCTGCTGGCCCGCCAGCGGGTGGGCTTCCGGGAGCAGGGCCTGGCGCTGCTGCTCTCCAACAGCGCCCATCTAAACCTCCAGCCGCTGTTGGCGGCGATGGGCGGATCGGTGGAGTCGATCCTCTGCCAGGACCTCGACCAGGCGATCGAGCGCGCCGAGGACCTCTATCTCAACGATCGGTACGGCAGGGCGGTGGAGCTGCCGATCCCGCTCGACGACAGTGCCGCCCTGGGCTTCCTCGGCCTGGTGGAGCCTGAGTGCCGGCGCCAGATCGTGGCCTGCATGGAGCCGCGGTCCTTCGCCGCCGGGGAACAGGTGATCGGCTCGGGCGAGGCGGGTGACGAGCTCTTCCTGGTGCTCTCCGGGCGGTTCACCACCTCCACGGAGCTCCAGGACGGCCTGCACCGCACCCTGCAGTCGCGGCTGGCCACCTTCGGCCCCGGCATCTGTTTCGGTGAGATCGCCTTTCTCTCCGGCCAGGTGCGCTCTGCCCGGATCCAGGCGGATGTGGACAGCCGCTGCCTGGTGCTCACCCGGCTGGCCTTCGATCAGCTGGGCCAGGACGATCCCCGGGCCGTGGCTGCGCTGCTGCTGGCGCTGGGCTGCGAGTTGGGGCAGAAACTGGCCTTCACCACCCAGCAGCTCATCCAGATGCAGCATCTTTGAGATTGCCGGTGTTGCCTGCGATGGGCTGCCGTTCCACCGTTCCTGCTCCATAACTGCGGGACTGGCTGCTTACCAGGTCGCCCTGGGCCCAGTCTTTGCACTCGGGCTGAACGTGAGGCCTGTCACGTTGCACCGCTCAAGGTGAGCATGGTGGGGCATCCGGCCATGATGCTGGTCGGGGCGGCGGCGAGTGCCGCGCCACTGTTTGACCAAGCCGAGCAGCACACCCCATCAATCGCCTCGGCACGCTGAGAGATTGCTGTTTTTGCCGATGGTGCCACCGGGCCGAGCCGCAGTCCGGTCGGCACGATGGTGTGTAGCCTCGAAAACGCCGCAGGCCGGCGAAATTCCGAGAAGTCCAGCCGTGCCATCGCCCGGCCATCGCGCCATGCTCGCAGCCCATTCCGAACCCCTGATTGGGCTGAACCTCTTCCTGATGCTCAGCATGGGGCATTGCCTGGGGGATTTCGGCCTGCAGAGCGATCGCATGGCCGTTGAGAAGTGTCCTGGGCACGATGTCACCCTTCCCTGGTATTGGTGGTTGGGATCCCATGCCGGCATTCACGGTTTTTTGGTCGGTGCCATCACCGGCATCCCCCTGCTGGGCCTGGCGGAGTGGATCATCCACGCCATGATCGATCTCGGCAAATGCCGCGGCCTGTATCGGCTGGCCGCAGACCAGGCGCTTCACCTCAGCTGCAAGCTGGTCTGGACACTGGCGGCCAGCGCGGCAGCCCTGGGTTGAGGCGCCTGCGCGGCTGTGGTGTGGACGATCGTTGACCGGCCGAGGCCAACAACCGGCCAGGAGGTGTTAGCAAGGGTGAACTCTGCGGCCGTCAGTGCCGATGGCAAGCCAGATGCATCCCGCCCGTCGCCCGACCGCCTCGCCGCTGGTCGGGGCCCTTGCACTTCTCGCCCTGCTGAGCCCTGGGCTGCTCGCTGAGGGCAGCGGGGCGCTGGCCCAGCCCAATCTGCGCAGCAGCTTTCCCGGCCGGCGCATCGGCGGAGGAACCCGCGGTGAATGCGCCGCGCGGGTGCTGGCCCACCTGGTGCCCGGCGACAGCGTCTTCGCCCCCGGCCCGGCCCTCACCGTGGCGGTGCTGGAGGGTCCCACCGCCAACCCCCGCCCCCTGCAGCTCCAGTTCCGTCCCCAGCGACCGGGCGGCACCTCCGCCGGGGCCGCTGTGCAGCGCAACCTGGCGGCGGGGCCGGCGGGAGTCACCCTGCTTCGGCTCAACAGCTTCCAGGCTCCTGAGGTGTGGGAATCGTCCTATCGCTGTGGGGATTCCGCACCGGCCTCCGCCGACCCCCTGAGCTTTGTGGAATCGGTCTATCCCCCGGCCCTGAGCCTGCTGGTCAGCGAGGCGAGCTCCCCTGACCGGTCCGTGCAGGCGGGCCTGCAGCGGCTCCGGGGGCTCTGCGGCAACCAGGTATCCCGCACGGAGCTGGCCAGGAGCTTCGCGCTGGAGGATGTCATGGGTCCGGACTGGCCGGAGCGCCTGCCGGTGCGCTGCCTCTGAGCTCCCACACGTCGAGGGGCTGATGGCGGCCCTTCAGCTGCAGACTGCCCCAGGGCTCCCACGCCAGCGGGTCGCGCTGCTCCGGGGTGAGCAGATCCCGGGTGGCCGATGACACCAGCACCCGGCAGATGTTGCTCTGCCGGCTCTTCTCGTAGCTCTCCAGCCGGGATGCACAGTTCACGGTGTCTCCCATCACAGCGTATTCCAGCCGTTCGCTGCTGCCCAACGATCCAGCCAGCACATCGCCGGAGTGGACGCCGATGCGGAACTGCATGGCGGGAGCCCCTTCCGCGGCCAGCACCTGGTTGAGCTGCTCCAGGCCGCGCTGAATCGCCAGGCAGGTGTCGATCGCAGCCCAGGCATCTGCGGCAGGCCCCTGGCCCAGGGGGGCGCCGAACACCGCCAGAAAGCCGTCGCCGGTGAACTTGTTCACCATGCCCCCCCGCTGGGAGATGGCGGGCACGCACAGGGCCAGGCCCCGGTTGAGCCAGGTGAGCAGATCGGCCGGGCTGAGGTTTTCCGACACGGTGGTGAAGTTGCGGATGTCGGAGAACAGGGCCGTCACTGGCAACATGCGGCCCTCGAAGCGCCCGTCGCTGAGCAGTTGATCCCGCTGCTCCCAGAGCTGCTGGGCCACCGCCGGTGAGGTGGTCTGGCCCAGCAGCCGCTGGATCTGCTGGCGCTGCTGCTGGCTGGTGGCCCCGCGGCGCAACCAGGCGGCCCCTGCCATCAGCCCCAGTCCCGCCAGGGGCAGCGAGGTCTGCACCCACACCCCCTGCCACAGCAGGCCCACTGCGGCGGCCAGGGCCACCAGCTCCAGGGTGGCCACGGCCACGACACTGCGCCGCAGGGTGGCGAAGCCCTCGCCGAGGGCCACCCCCAGCCCCAGCCCCAGCAACAGCAGCAGGTTGCCGCTCCAGCCCGGCAACGCCAGCAGGGGATGGGCGCGGCCCTCCGCCATCGCCAGCAGGCTGCTGGCCCGGTTGGCGTGAAGTTCCACACCGCTGATCAGCATCTGGCTGGCTTGGGCCGTGAAGCGGCTGTGGGGCACCAGGAACAGGTCGCTCAGCGACGGCGCCGTGCTGCCGATCAACACGATCCGGTCCCCGATCTCCCCGGCCGGCACCTGGCGGCTCAGCAGCTGGTTCAGGGTCCAGGAGGGAAAACTGCCCGGCCGATGGAACCAGAGCATCGTCTGGTAGCCAGCGGCGTCGATGCCGAGGTAACCGCCGGAGTCGGCCTCCAGCCAGGGGCCTCCCAGCCGCCCCGCCTCCAGCCGGGGGCGCAGGGAGGTGTCACCCCGAAACAGCTCCACCAGCCGCAGCGGCAGGGAGACGGTTGCCTGGTCCTGGCCAGCCACATGCACCAGATCGCGGCGCATCACCCCATCGGGGTCCTGCACCAGGTCGTTGAAGGCCTGGCGCCCGGTGGGCGTGCCGGGGATGGCGGCAATGGAGTCCGCCACATTGACGATCGACACCAGCCGGGGGTTGCGGCGCGCCTCCTGCCGCAGGCAGTCCTGCTGCGGCCCGACCCCCTGGTCCCGATAGAGGTCCAGACCGATGGCGCGGGCCCCCTGCTGGCTCAGCTGGCGGATGGCCCCACAGAGCCGCCGGTCGTCGATGGGCCAGCCGTAGCGTCGGATGTCCTGTTCACTGATCCCGATCAGGGTGATCGGAGTCGTCGCTCCCTCCGGGGCCGGCCGCAGCTCGGTCACCAGGTCGTAGAGCAGGAGGTTGAGGGTCTCGGCGATGCCGCTGTGGCGGAGGCCGAGCAGCAGGAGCCCCGCCACTCCGTAGGGCGCCGCCAGCCGGAGGGCCTGACGGCATCGCTTCAGCACCTTCTCTCGCAACAGCTTCCCTCGCAGCGCCTTCCCTCGCAGAGGCTTCCCAGCAGGGACCACGGCTGCCCTCAGAACCGGTACTGAACTTTGCCGTAGAAGCCATCGGCCAGGGCCCAGTTGAGCCACGGTCCGAGGTTGTTGTTGGTCTCGAACTGATTCACCCAGCCGGCCTCGAGGGTCCAGCGCTCCCCGGCCAGCCAGCGGGCCAGCACGCCGCCCGAGCCCACGGTGTCGCTGAAACTGACCAATGGTGTGCTGCTGTTCACGCCGCCGTAGCCGATGAAGGGCACCAGCTGCAGGGCCTGGGCCTTCTTCTGCCAGAACGTCCACACCACCTCTCCGGTGCCGATCCAGCCGTTATCGCCGCTGATCAGCTGGCCCGGCAGACCCCGCAGGCCCACGTCGGAGCCGAGGGTGAACTGCAT
>JBJTWP010000272.1:0-5118 GCA_046081805.1 Cyanobacteriota bacterium | reverse complement strand
GCCAGCGGGGCGGTGAGCTCGCGCACCTTGCCCTCGAAGCGGCCCTTCTCATCCGGCAGGTAGGTGACCCCCAGCTCGGCACCGGCGGCGTGCAGCTGCTGGGCGATGCCCCAGGCGATCGACTTGTTGTTGGCGATTCCGGTGACGAGGGCTTTCTTGCCGCGCAGGTCGAGGAGCATGGGGAGGGGGCCGGATGCGGCGCAGCGGTGCAGTCTGGGATTCTCCCGCAGCGGGGGGAGGGGGCTGGGCAAGGGCTGCCAGAGGCCGCCCACAGCCGAACCTGCGTACCGTCAGTTTCCCTGGAGCGGCTGGATGCATTGCTGGTGGATGCATTGCTGGTGGATGCATCCGTGGCCTTCGGCTGGTTCGCCGCGGTTCCCGGCAGCGAGCAGGCGGTGCGGCTGCTGGAGGCTTCGCCGCCCCTACGACTGAATGCCCCCGATCTGGTGCTGGTCGAGCTGCTCAACGCCGGCTGGCGGAGCCAACAGGCCGGAGCGATCACCACTGAGCAGCTGGACGGCATCGCCCAGCTGGCAGCGGGGCTGTTCACAGCGCTGATTCCGGCGGCCTCGCTGCTGCAAGCCGCGCATCGCTGGTGCCGCCTGCTGGATCATCCCGCCTACGACTGCCTGTACCTCGCCCTGGCGGAACGCGAAGGCACCCCGCTGATCACTCAGCACCAGCGGCGGCTGCGGAAGCTGCTGGCCACGCCGGAAGCCCGCAGGCTCGCCTTGCCCCTGGAGGCCTGGCCTCCCAGCTGACCCACTCCGCGTCAGGCTGGAGCCCTGCGACATGGCGTCGATGCACAACAGCCAGGAAACGGCGGCTGAGCCCGCGTTCCGCGGCGGCCGCCGCGCCGCAGAAGCCCGTCTGGCGCTGATCGATCCCGCCCGCTACGCCGCCACGCGCAACCATCTCGATGGCGCCGTGACCCGCCTGTCGCCGTACATCCGCCATGGGGTGCTGACGCTGGCGGAGGTGCGCGAGGCGGTGTTCGATCGGCTGCGGCAGCTGCAGCCGCCGCCCAGCGCCGCGCAGGGCGATCTGCTCGGCACTGAGGGCGAAGCCCAGGGCTGGAGCCCGGCCCAGCGGCGCGTCGGCGAGAAGCTGATCAATGAGCTGGGCTGGCGCGACTACTGGCAGCGGCTGTGGCTGCAGCTGGGTGACGGCATCTGGGAAGACCGCGAGCCGCTCAAGACTGGCCATCGCCCCGACAGCTACGCCCCTGAACTCCCCGGCGATCTGGCCTCCGCTGCCACCGGCCTGGCCTGCATCGATGGCTTCGCATCGGAGCTGATGGACACGGGCTGGCTGCACAACCACGCCCGCATGTGGCTGGCCTCCTATGTGGTGCATTGGCGGCGGGTGCGCTGGCAGGCCGGCGCCCGCTGGTTTCTCAGCCACCTGCTCGACGGCGATCCCGCCAGCAACAACCTCAGCTGGCAGTGGGTGGCCAGCAGCTTCAGCCACAAGCCCTACCTGTTCAACCGCGCCAACCTGGAGCGCTTCAGCAGCCAGCGCTACTGCCAGGGTTGCCCGAAGGCCCAGGGCGGCGGCGCCACCAGTCCAGAGGGATGCCCGTTCGAGACCAGCTACGAGCACCTGCAGGCGCGGCTGTTCCGGCCCATGGGCTGGCGATCGGAGAGCGCTCGACCTGCCGCAGCGACCGCCAACCCCGCCGCCGTCGCCAGCGCAGGGCCATGGCGATCGCCGCCACCGCCCTCGCAGCCGCTGATCTGGGTGCATGGCGAGGCCCTGGGGCCGTCCAATCCCGCCCTGAAGGCCCATCCCGGGGCCCCGGCCGTGTTCGTCTTCGACACCGAGCTGCTCTCCGGCCGTGCCGCCAGCTCCGGCGGCCATCCCGCCGTGGGCGGCGCGCCCCAGCCCCTGGCGGCAGGGCGGCTGCGCTTCCTGCGCGAATGCCTGGCGGAGCTGCCAACGGAACTGCGCGAGGGCGAGGTGGCCAGCGAACTGCTGGCGGCGGCAGCGGCCCGTGGCTGCGACGGGATAGTCACCAGCCGGGCGGTGGATCCGCGCTTTGGCCTGATCGCCACCCGCCTGGCGAGCGCGCTGCCGCTGCAGATCCTGGAGCCGGAGCCCTTTGTGGAGCTGCCGCTGCAGGGACCGGGCTCCCCCGACCTGGGGCGCTTCAGCCGCTACTGGCGCCGGGCGGAGCCGCGGGTGTGGGAAGGCGGCAGCAGCAGCGCCTGAGCACGTCCCTGCGACGGGGAGCGGCCTGCCGCCCGTCGGCTCGCCTGCCGATGGGGTGACCGGCTGCCCCCGGGGGATGATCGGAGGCTGTGCTGTCGTCGCCACGGTTCCTGCCCATGCTGCGCCTTGCCCATCTCCTGGACGCCCAACTGCGCGCGGCGATGGAGCGGGCCCTGCCGCTGGAGGCCACCGAGGATCTCCTCAAGGGGCTGGTCGGCTCCGGCGGATCGGAGCGTCTCGACCCCCAGCTGGCACCGGCCTCCCGGCCGGAGTTCGGCGACTTCCAGGCCAACGGCGCCCTGCCCCTGGCCAAGCCGCTGGGCCAGCCGCCGCGGGCCATCGCCGCGGCGATCGTGGCCGAGCTGTGGGCCGATCCCGCCTTCCGCGAGCTCTGTCTTGAGCCCCAGATCGCCGGTCCGGGCTTCATCAACCTCACCCTGCGGCCCGAGCGGCTGGCCGCCGAGCTGGCGGGCCGGCTGGGGGATCCGCGCCTGGGGGTGGCCAGCGTGGCAGCCGCCGCGGCGCCGGGGGAGGGGGAGGCAGCGCCACGGGCCGGCCTGGTGGTGGTGGACTTCTCCAGCCCCAACATCGCCAAGGAGATGCACGTGGGGCACCTGCGCTCGACGATCATCGGCGATGCCCTGGCGCGGGTGCTGGAGTTCCGCGGCCATGGGGTGCTGCGCCTCAACCATGTGGGCGACTGGGGCACCCAGTTCGGCATGCTGATCACCCATCTCAAGCAGCTGGCCCCCGAGGCCCTCACCACCCCCGACGCGGTGGATCTGGGCGATCTGGTGGCCTTCTACCGCCAGGCCAAGGCCCGCTTCGACGCTGACGAGGCCTTCCAGATCACCGCCCGCGAGGAGGTGGTGAAGCTGCAGGGGGGCGATCCGGTGTCGCTGAAGGCCTGGGGCCTGCTCTGTGGGCAGTCCCGTCGGGAGTTCCAGCGGATCTACGACCGGCTCGACATCCGCCTAAGCGAGCGGGGCGAGTCGTTCTACAACCCTTACCTGGCGGCGGTGGTGGCGGATCTGGAGGCCGCCGGGCTGCTCGTCACCGACGCCGGCGCCCGCTGTGTGTTCCTGGAGGGGATGAGCGGCAAGGACGGCCAGCCCCTGCCCCTGATCGTGCAGAAGAGCGACGGCGGCTTCAACTACGCCACCACCGACCTGGCGGCGATCCGCTACCGCTTCGCCACCCCGCCCCTGGGCGACGGGGCCCGCCGCGTGATCTACGTCACCGACGCCGGCCAGGCCGGCCACTTCGCCGCCGTGTTCCAAGTGGCCCGGCGGGCCGGCTGGATTCCCGAGGGCGGCCGGCTCGAGCACGTGCCCTTCGGGCTGGTGCAGGGCGAGGATGGCAAGAAGCTCAAGACCCGTGCCGGCGACACCGTGCGCCTGCGTGACCTGCTCGATGAGGCGGTGGAGCGGGCCGAGGCGGACCTGCGCCGCCGCCTGCAGGAGGAGGATCGCAGCGAAAGCGAGGCGTTCATCCGGCACGTGGCCACCACGGTGGGCCTGGCGGCGGTGAAGTACGCCGACCTCAGCCAGAACCGGACCACCAACTATCAGTTCAGCTTCGATCGGATGCTGGCCCTGCAGGGCAACACCGCCCCCTATCTGCTCTATGCCGTGGTGCGCATCGCCGGCATTGCCAGGAAGGGCGAAGCCCTGGAGCTCCTGGCAGCGGGCAGTGACAGCGACGCGGCCGTGGCGGCGGCCGTTGCAGTGGCCGTGACCGGCCTGGACAGCGCCGCGGCCGGCGGCGTGGCCGCAACGCTCCAGTTCAGCGAATCCCAGGAGTGGGTGCTGGTGCGGGAGCTGCTGAGGTTCGACGCGGTGATCACCGAGGTGGAGCAGGAGCTGCTGCCGAACCGCCTATGCAGCTATCTCTTCGAGCTCAGCCAGGCATTCAACCGCTTCTACGACCAGATACCGGTGCTCAAGGCTGACGAACCGGCCCGCCGCTCACGGCTCAGCCTCTGCCGCCTCACCGCTGACACCCTCAAGCTGGGCCTGGGGCTGCTGGGCATTCCCACATTGGAGCGGATGTGATGGAGGGGCGCATCGGGCCGCGGCCGTCGGATTGATCGAACGCGGACAGCCGGGATGGCAGCTCACCTCACCGCCCCTCAGCGGCAACCCTCCGCCGACACCCGATAGCTGAACCCCGTGGAGCCCGGCATGGTGGTGGCTCCGACGCGGACGTTCACCAGGCTGGTGCGCTTGCCCGGCACCGCTGGGAAAGGGCCGAACACCCGGGTCTGCTGCGGCGCCAGGGTGCGGTTCTCGTTCACCAGCCTGAGGTTTGAGTTGTCGGTGAACCGCAGGAATACAGCCACGGGAAAGACGCCGCGCTCACTTGAGGCCGACTGCAGCGTGACGCGGTAGCGGGCAAAGTTGCGGTCCACAGCAAAGTCTGTGTTCCAGTTGTTGCGACGCACCAATCCGTCCGGGCTGATCCGCTTCTGCACCACCGGCTCGCCGCCGCCCCCGATCGGCATCAGAAACCGGCAGCCGGCCATAGCAGGGCCGGCCTGGCTCGCCAAGGCCATGGTGGTGGCCCAGGCCAGGCACAGAGCAGGACGGGCGATGCGAACAGCCTCGGCAGATCGCGGACGGACGTAGAGAACCATCAGGTGCTGAGAGACATCCATGGATCCTGCCTGCCCATCGGGCCAGCCATGGGCGGCATGGATCGATGTCAGTCGGCGCTGCCACCACCGCTGCCGCTCCCACCCCCGCCGCTCCCGCCGGTGGCGAGCCCCTGGCGCAGGGCGCGGGATGCGTGATGCAGGGCGCAGGGCGTGGGACGCGAGGTGTGAGGTGTGAGGTGTGATCAGGTTGGCTGATGGGAGGGATGAGCAGCCGTGATTGGGCTGGGCGGGGCGATCCTCATCCAGCCCGC
>JBJTWP010000271.1:0-2893 GCA_046081805.1 Cyanobacteriota bacterium | reverse complement strand
GGGGCGCCATGCCGTCGGCCAGTCCGTTCTTGATTCGCAGGTACTGGGCGATCACCTGCAGGGCATTGAGGTGCTGCCGTTTGTATTCGTGGATGCGCTTCACCTGCACGTCGAACAGCGACGCCGGATCCACCAGCACCCCGTTATGGCGGTGGATGTAGTGGGTGAGCTGGCGCTTCACAGCCAGACGGGTGCCCTCCCAGCGCTCCAGGAACCCGGTGTCGTCGCTGAACCGCTCCAGGCCCCGCAGCTGCTCCAGATCCTTCACCCAACCGTCGCCCACCGCATCCGTGAGCAACTCCGAAAGCAGGGGATTGGCCAGCGCCACCCAGCGCCGCGGCGTGACGCCATTGGTGACATTGGTGAACTTCTGCGGCCAGAGGGAAGCGAATTCGGGGAACAGCTGGGTGCGCACCAACTCGCTGTGCAGGGCCGCTACCCCGTTCACATGATGACTGGCCACCGTGGCGAGGTTGGCCATGCGCACAGCCTTGTGGCCGTCTTCATCGATGATCGACACCCGGCGCAGGATCTGCTCGTTGCCTGGATATTTGAAACGCACCTGCTGCAGGAAGCGACGGTTGATCTCATAGATCAGCTCCAGATGGCGCGGCAGCAGAGAGCCAAACAGCTCCAGCCCCCATTTCTCCAGAGCCTCGGGCAGCAGGGTGTGGTTGGTGTAAGACAGCGACCTGGTGGTGATGTCCCAGGCCTCCTCCCAGCTGAGATGCTTGTCGTCGAGCAGCAGGCGCATCAGCTCGCCCACGGCGATCGCCGGGTGGGTGTCATTGAGCTGCACGGCCCAGTGATTCGGGAACTCCTGGATCGGGATGCGGCGCGTCTCCAGGCTGCGGATCATGTCCTGCAGCGAACAGCTCACGAAGAAATGCTGCTGCTTCAGGCGCAGGCGGCGTCCCTCGTCAGTGCCGTCGTTGGGGTAGAGCACCTTGGAGAGGGTTTCCGATCCCACCTTCTCCTCCACAGCGCCGTAGTAATCGCCGATGTTGAAGGCATAGAAATCAAAGCTCTCGGTGGCATCGGCACGCCAGAGCCGCAGCCGGTCGCAGGTGTTCACGCGATAGCCGAGCACGGGCACGTCGTGGGGCACACCGATGGCGTGCTCGGCCGGGATCCAGCGCACCCGGTAGTGGCCGTGTTCATCGCGAAAGCTCTCGGTGCGGCCACCGAAACCCACGAAGCAGGCCTGGTCGGGATGGGGAATCTCCCAGGGCCAGCCACCCTTGAGCCACTTGTCGGTGATCTCCACCTGCCAGCCATCGCGGATCAGCTGGTCAAAGATCCCGAACTCATAGCGGATGCCGTAACCCGTGGCGGGGATCTCCAGCGAGGCCAGGGATTCCAGGTAGCAGGCCGCCAGGCGTCCCAGGCCACCGTTGCCCAGACCCGGCTCCTCCTCCACCTCCAGGATTTCCTGAAGATCCGGGATGCCGAAGCGCCGCAGGGCCTCGGCGGCAGCGTCCTGGATGCCGAGCATCAAGAGGTTGTTGCCCAGTTGCGGTCCGATCAGGAACTCCGCCGACAGGTAGGCCACCACTCGGGTCGGCGTGGCTCTCAGGGCCTCGATGCCCGCCAGATAGCGGGTCATCAGCCGGTCGCGCACGCCGTAGCTCAGCGCCATGTAGAGGTCATGGCGGCTGGCCGTGGGGGCCAGCTTGCCGAGCGTGTAGAAGAGGTGCTCGGTCATGCCGTCGAACACGTCCTCAGCCAGCAAGCCGCTGCGGTCGGCGTCGGCGTAGCAACCAGGCGTGGGCAGGCGCAGGTTTCGAGGTTGGTGCTCCGTCATGTCGCCGGTGCCCGTTGCATCCAACCAGGACCGTAGCCATGGCCACCGAAGTCCCCCAGTCCTGAACGGCGGAGGTCAGCAGACGCACACCATCAGGCCCCGCAACCCAGGTTGCCTTGCTACGGATTTTCGCGTTCGTTGCGGCTGGCCAGGGTCCAGAAGCCACCGGCGAGCACCGCGATCAGCCCCAGGCTGCTGGCCCAGCCAGGCCCCAGGGCCCAGCTCAGCACCAGCACACTCACCACTCCCACTGCCAGGGCCAGCAGCAGGCTGCTGAGCACCAGCACCACCTGCTGGGCTGCCGGAGGCAAGGATCCCGCCAGCAGGCTGGCACCAGCCGCCCCAGGGGACCGCTCAGCGGCAGGTAGAGCGCCAGGGCCCACAGGGCGATGCCGGGCGCCAGGGCGCTCCAGTCGGGGCCGTAGGTGGGCACGGAAGCACCGCAGCTGCTGCCTAGCATCCACCACCCTGCCGCCAGTCGTGGTGCCGATTCAGCCCTGGAGCCATCTGGGCCATCCCGTGCATGCCCTGCAGGAGGGCCCAGAGCACCCCGAGGGCCCGGCGATCCTGCTGGTGCATGGATTTGGCGCCTCCACCGACCACTGGCGCCACAACATCCCGGTGCTCGCCCAGCGCCACGAGGTGCATGCCCTGGATCTGCTGGGCTTCGGCCGCAGTGCCAAGCCGGAGGGCCTGCCCTACGGCGGAGCCCTCTGGCGCGACCAGCTGGCGGCCTACGTGCGTGGGCGCATTGGTCGGCCCACGGTGCTGGTGGGCAACTCCCTGGGCGGCTATGCCGCTCTCGCCGCCGGCACCGTGCTGGATGAGCTGGCGGCCGGGGTGGCGTTGCTGAATGCGGCCGGCCCGTTCTCCGATGAGCAGAGCGAACCGAGGGGCTGGGGCGCGATTGCCCGCCGCACGATCGGCGGTGCCCTGCTCCGCAGCCCGGTGCTGCAGCGCCTGCTGTTCGAGAACCTGCGCCGCCCGACAACGATCCGCCGCACCCTCCATCAGGTGTACATCGACAAGACCAACGTGGATGAGGCGCTGGTGGAGGCCATCCGGCGGCCCTCCCGGGAGCTCGGTGCC
>JBJTWP010000270.1:0-3937 GCA_046081805.1 Cyanobacteriota bacterium | reverse complement strand
CGCAGCAGCGGCGCGCCACTGTGCGTGATTCTCTGCTCGGAGTCGGGCGGCTGCATGCGCCTGAATCGGGCGGCATGGCCAGCATGGAGCTGGCCGAGGATGTGGTGCCCCTGCCCAACGAAAGCGAGGAGATGGAGCTGGCCCGCCTGCTGGGCGGCAGCCACGACTCCACCAGTCCGCTGCTGGCCGCCGCGGCGCCGATCGCTGCCAAGCTGTTCCCCGGTTAGCCGCGTCCCCTTGCCCTGCCTGATCGCCGCCCCCAGCAGTGGCAGCGGCAAGACCCTGCTCAGCCTGAGTCTGGCGGCCCTGGCCCGGCAGCGGGGCCAGCGGCTGCAGCCGTTCAAGGTGGGGCCCGACTACCTCGATCCCCAGCTGCTCAGCCGGGTGAGCGGCCTGATCTGCCGCAACCTCGACCTCCTGCTCTGTGGCGAGCCCTGGGTGGAGCAGAGCTTCCACTGGCACGGCAGCCGCGCCGATCTGGCCCTGGTGGAGGGGGTGATGGGTCTGTTCGATGGCCTGGGGCCCACCAGCCGGGGCAGCTCGGCGGCGGTGGCAGCCCAGCTGGGGCTGCCGGTGGTGCTGGTGGTGGAGGCGTCGCGCCAGGCGGGATCCCTGGCGGCCCTGGTGCGGGGTTTCCGAGACCAGGCCCGGGAGATGGCACCGCGGCCGGTGGAACTGGCCGGGGTGGTACTCAACCGGGTTGGCAGCCCGCGGCACCGGCGGCTGCTCAGCGAAGCCCTCGCCAGCATCGAGGTGCCGCTGCTGGGGGTGCTGCCGACCAGTCCGGCCCTGGACCTGCCCTCCCGCCACCTGGGCCTGCATCCGCCCCACGAGCTGGTGGATCTGGACGCGCGCCAGGCCGAGTGGGCGGCCCTGGCGGCGGCACACCTGGATCTCGAGCGACTCTGGCCTCTGCTGCTGCCTCCCCCTCCTCCTGTCGAGGACCTGGAGCCGATCCGGTTCTGCCTGCAACCGATGGCCCAGCCACCGATCGCAGCCGGGGGTGCGCTGGCGGTGGAGCCCCTCCAGATCGCGGTCGCCAGCGACGCCGCCTTCCATTTCCGTTATCCGGAAACCGCTGAGCTGCTGCGGGCCCTGGGGCTGGAACCGGTACCCTGGAGTCCCCTGGCCGATGAACCGCTACCGCCTGGCAGCCGCGGTGTGCTGGTGCCAGGCGGCTACCCGGAGCTGCATGCCGGCCAGCTCGCCGCCAGTCGGCGCAGCCTGGACTCCCTGCGGGCAGCCGCTGCTGCCGGTCTGCCGATTGCGGCCGAGTGCGGCGGCCTGCTGCTGCTCGGACGCAGCCTGCACGACCCCCTCGGCGTGCCCCACGCCATGGCCGGGGTGCTGCCCTTCAGCGCGGAGCGGGGCGCCCTCAGCCTGGGCTATCGCCAGGCCACCGCCATGGCCGACGGACTGCTGGTGCGCCGGGGTGAAACGCTCTGGGCCCATGAGTTCCACCGCTGGCAGCTGCATCGCGGTGTGGGCAAGGGCGACGGCCTGTGGCAAGTTGACGGGTGGGGTGTGGACTCAAGACCGGAAGGATGGACAGGGCCGACTATTCACGCCAGCTGGCTTCACCTCCACTGGGCTGGATGCCCGGCGATTCCCTCACGTCTAGCCGCAGCCTGCGGGCGCGCCGCGCCGCGGCCAGCGAGCGCCGCTTCCTCCAGCCCAGCGACCACCGCCACCAGATCCCGAGCGAGCGCTGGCGGTTGACGGTGCGTGGCCAGGTGCAGGGGGTGGGGTATCGCATCGCCTGCTGCAACCGCGCCCACGAGCTGGGGTTGGGGGGCTGGGTGCGCAATGAGGCCGACGGCTCCGTGGAGGTGGAGGCGGAGGGCCCTCCCCAGCGGCTCGGGGAACTGCGGCTGTGGTGCGAGCGGGGTCCAACTGCCGCAACTGTCAACGGCGTGATGGTCACCCAACTCTCCCCCACCGGCGCTGACTGGTTTGAGATCCGCCGCTGACCACGACCGGGCAGCCCAGCCCGACGCCACGGTGAGCGTGCCGGGGCATGAGCGGGAGAAAGCGGCGATCCTGCGCTGGAATGCCCCGGTGCAGCCCCTCAGCTGATGGCGCCTGGTCTGATCTCTCCAGGGGTGGCCTTGGTGCCGGAATTGGGCGAACTCTCGGCCTTTGCCCTGGCGATCAGCTTCTCCCCCCTTCACATCGGCCTGCTGCTGCTGGTGTTGCTCGGTCCCAACCCCCTGTGGCGCGGTGGCCTGTTCGTGGTGGGCTGGCTGCTCACCGCCAGCCTGGCGATGGTGTTGCTGCTCACCGTGGGCCACGGGCTGCTGCTCACGATGGAGAAGGGCAGCAGCCACCGCACCGGTCTCGACCTGCTGGCTGCCGGCGCCCTGCTGGGCTTGGCCCTCAAGGAGTTGCTCAGCCGCGAAGCGGAGGGCGACCCGCCCGGCTGGACACGCCGGCTCGACCAGTTCTGCGCCTTGCCCCTGCCGCTGCTGCTTGGCCTGAGTGCCGGTCTCCAGCTGGCCTCACCGGATGACATCTTTCTCTACGCCAGGGCGGCCGGCTCGCTGCTCTCGGCCCATCTGGCCCGCCGCCAGGAACTGCTGGCCACCGGCCTGTTCGCGCTGGTGAGCGGGGTGCTGCTGATCGGGCCGTGGGCGGCTGTGGTGCTGCTGGGCAAGGACCGGGTGCTGCCGCAGTTGCGGCGTGCCAAAACCTGGCTGTTCCAGCAGGGCGATGGGCTGGTGGGCCTGGTGAGCCTGGCCCTGGCGGTATACCTGGGCTGGCAGGGCATCGAGGGGCTCAGGATCGATGCCCTGTCGACACCCCCTCAGTCCGGATCGGCGCTGAGCCAGTCGCGCCACAGCCGCTGATCGGCCAGGGAACCGGGGCCGGCCATCACGGTGACGCCCTGGCTGGCCCGGCTCACGGCCACGTACACGAGCTGGCGCCGCAGCATCTCGTCGTCGGGCCAGAACACATCGGCATCCACGAACACCTCCGCGAAGGTGCTGCCCTGGGCGCGGTGCACGGTGAGCACCGCAGCCGGGCCCAGGGAGGCGAAGGCGTCGCGCACCAGAAAGAAGCGGCGCCAGAGCGCCCTGCCCTCCTGCTTGCGGCCCTCCTGGGTGCTGCGGCGGGCCTGCTGGCGCAGCTGGGTGAGCACGGCATCCAGTGCCGTGCGACTCGCCGAGCCCACCGGCGGCAGCAGCCGCAGGCTCAGCTGGGTGTCGCCGGCCTCCACCTGGGCCGTGAGCGTCTCGATCACCGGCACGGCCATGGCCCCGGCGAGTAGCTCGCTGCCGAGAGCGGCCTGGCTGATGCCGAAGTCGGCCAGGTCGCAGCGCTCGGGGGTCACATCGCGCACCACCAGTTCGCGGTTCGAGCCCAGCACCATGTCGGGCTCCTCAGCCTGGTCTTCCCCCTCGCGGCAGGCCGGCGCCATCACCGCCGCGCGGCTGATCAGCACCTCGCCGGGGAGCACCGGCAGCTGGTCGGCCATCTCGCCATGCAGGGCGCGGCGGGCGATCGGCACCAGCTGCTCCAGGCGGCGGTTGGTGTAGCAGAGGATCCGGGCCAGATCGGGGTTGTCGGTTTCCGTGCTGCGGCGCAGGGCGTCCTGGGCGACGGCGAGCCACTCCGGCGGGGTCAGCAGTGCCACCTGGCCCTTGCTGGTGCGGATCGGCGGCAGCGGCGGCGGCTTGCGGCAGGGGAGCCGCTGCTCGCGGATGCCGGAGGCCAGGCGCAGCACCGGGCCCTGGTGACGCACCACATGGCATAACTCCGCCGTGCAGACCCGTCCCAGGGCAAAGACCGGGCTGCTCTGCTCCGCCACCGGCGGCAGCTGGGCCGGATCGCCCACGAACACCAGCCGGGTGCGGAAGGGATGGTCGCAGCGACGCAACCGATCGGCAGCGCTGGAGCGCCTGGCTCCGCCAGGGGGCCTGACTGACGCGAACAGCCC
>JBJTWP010000269.1:0-2669 GCA_046081805.1 Cyanobacteriota bacterium | reverse complement strand
CAGCGACGCGTTGGTGCCCTCGCCTCCAGCCAGGAGGCCCAGATCCAGAACCTGAGCCTCAGCCAGCTGGAAGCGCTCGCCGATGCCCTGCTCGATTTTCAGGGTCCAGACGATCTCGGGCTCTGGCTGGCCCAATCCCAGGAGGGCTGAAGGGCATCGGGGCCCCTGTGTCTCCGGGTGTCTGCACCGGCACCAGCTGGCGCGCCAGGCTGAGCCAGGCAAGGGTGCGCAGTTGGGGCGAAACAGATTCTTTGCTGGTAAGGGTTCGTGTTCTGGGTGTAGCTGGCACTCAGTTTTGTGGCACTAACTCAGCCAGGGTTGATGGCAGCTGCTGCAGGGGTGCGGCATCCCTGGCCTGTTGAGTGGCGGCATCGATCGCCTCCTGCAGGAAGGGCCCCAACGTGCCCTTCAGCGCATGCCAGTCGCCATAGCTGATCGGGCTGAAGCCATGGGCGAAGAGGCTGTGATTTCTGGTCTTGAGGCAGTCCTGAATGCGTGAGCACTGGGCCCGGTAGAGGCGGCCCACCGCATCGTCATAGCGATCCTGGGCAGCACGCCGCTCCGCATTGCGCAGCAGATCTTCCACCGCCTCCAGGCCATGGCCCTTCATCGCCGGCCAGCGCTGCAGCGCCGCCTCCTGATCCAGCAGGCAGCGGGAGCCGATCACCCGCTTGAGCGGAAAGAACAACCGTTGATCCAGGCTGCGATCCCCCAGGCGCTCGATCACCTCGATCGCCCTGCGGTGATCGAAGCGATCCCAGGCATCGAGTGCTGCCATCAGATCCTCCAGCCGCCGCAGCTGGCGCGTCGTCGTCGCGTCCTCGGACGGGATCTGCAGGATGTGCCGCACCGCCTGGCGGGCCGCCACATGTCCAGGCGGGGCGAGGGGCTGACGCTGCTCGCCTTCCGCCTGCCAAAGCTCGGGGCTCTCAAGCGGCCATGGGTGGTGGTGCGGCACCCGCTCTGGCGCAGCGATCTGCAGCACGGTGTGCTGGCGGACTTCCAGGCGGAACTGGGTAGCCGGCACAGCGTGCCGGTGCTGTGCTGGGACACCTTCAACCTGCAACGCCGGCCCGGACGTTGCCGCCAGTGGATGCAATCCCAGGGGCGGCCGCGGCGATCGCCACCACGACAGCGTGCAGCCCAGGCCTGATCCGCCGGGGCCTGATTCACACAGGCCTGATCAACCAATCACGCAGCCCAGTCATCCAGCTCATCGCGCCTGCCGAGCCGGCGCGGTGCGTTCCCGCAGGTGCTCCAGCTGCCGCTCCTGCCGTTGCAGCAGTCCGAGGAAGATCCCGATGGTGAGGCCGAGGACCGCAGCCCAGATCAGCGATGTCCAGGCCACCTGGCGCCATGGCTCGTGCCTCGCCAGCGGCAGCAAGGCACGCCGTGGATCCGTCTGCGCCTCGCGGCTCCCATCGGCCCCCAGGCACGGCGGTCGAGCTGCAGCGCCACCCAGCGCCGCGGCTGCACGTCGTTGCGGATCAGCTGCACCGCCCGGGCCACGCTCCAGCTGCGCCCGTTTCGCACCGGCTCACGCCATGGGGATTTGCGCACCGCGGTGTCGTGGGTCACAGGAGGCTGCAGCTGGAGGCGATCCAATGGAGGGCACCTCCAGCGCCCCGGCGCCAGACCATGGCCACCTTCACGATCACCCTGGCAGACGGACGCAGCTTCCCCTGCGCTGATGACACCTACATCCTCGATGCCGCCGAGGAGAACGGCATCGATCTGCCCTACTCCTGCCGCGCCGGAGCCTGCAGCACCTGCGCCGGCCGGATCCTCGCCGGCAGCGTCGACCAGTCAGACCAGAGCTTCCTCGACGATGACCAGATCGAGGCGGGCTTCGCGCTGCTCTGCGTTAGCTATCCCACCGCCGACTGCCGCATTCAGCCGGAGGTGGAAGAGGAGCTCTGAGGCCTGGCATGGGATTGCCACCCAGGGCAGCCTGGGGCCCCGGCGCCGTGGCGCCCCACAGGCCGGCGGGCGGGCTCCAGCGGCTGATTGCCCATGTCCAGCCCAAAAAAGCCCCCGCCGGCGGCGGGGGCTTTGCGACGGTGGCAGCGGCCCTGGCTGGCAGCGGCCGTGGCTGACAGCGGCTCAGGCCGACGGCAGGTCAGCTTGGCAGCGGCTCACACCTTGCGGCTGTAGAACTCAACCACCAGCAGCTCGTTGATCTCCAGCGCCACCCACTCGCGCTCACAGCGGCCGACCACCTTGGCGGTGAGCTTGGCCTTGTCGAGGTCGAGATGGGGGGGAATGTTGGCGAGTCCGGGAAATTGCAGGTTGGCTTCGGCCAGTTTCTTGCTCACCTTGCGCTCGCGCACGGCGATCACATCGCCCGCCTTCACCTGATAGCTGGGGATGTCCACAACACGGTCGTTCACGGTGATGTGGCCGTGGTTCACGAATTGCCGCGCACCGGGAACGGTGGGACCGAAGCCCAGACGGAAACAGACATTGTCGAGGCGGTTCTCGAGCAGCTTCAGCAGGTTGGTTCCGGTGGAACCCTCCTGGGCGCGCGCTTTCTTCACGTAGCGCACGTCTGACGCTCGGAGATGCCGTAGTTGAAGCGAAGCTTCTGCTTCTCTTCGAGGCGGATGGCGTATTCGGAGCGCTTGCGACGGGCTTGGCCGTGCTGACCGGGGGGATAAGACCGCTTGGCG
>JBJTWP010000268.1:0-4799 GCA_046081805.1 Cyanobacteriota bacterium | reverse complement strand
GGCCGTGGCCACCACAGCCTCGGCGGTGCAGTTGCTGCCGCAGCCCGCCACCAGCCGGGCCCGATCGCCCACAGCTCCCTTCACGGCAGCGAAGAGCGCATGCTCTTCGTCCCAGCTGAGGGTGGGGGATTCTCCCGTGGTGCCGCAGAGCACCAGGCCATCGGAGCCATGGCTCACCAGGTGATCGGCGAGGCGGGCAGCGAGATCGAGATCGATCGAACCATCCGCCGCGAACGGCGTCACCATGGCGGTGACGACCCGGCCGAAGGGTGCGTGGGCCCAGCTCAAGCGGCACCTCCCTGCTGCGGACCCTGCAGGAGCAGTTCGGCGATCTGGATGGCGTTGAGGGCCGCGCCCTTGCGGATCTGATCGCCGCAGAGCCAGAGCTCCAGAGCATGGGGATCGCTGAGGTCCTGACGGATGCGGCCCACGGCCACCGGATCGCGGCCGGTCACGTCGGTGGGCATCGGGAAGCGGTTGGACTCGAAGTTCTCGAGCAGCTCCACACCGGGTGCCACCCTCAGCAGATCGCGCGCCTCGTCCACCGGGAAGGGCTCGTGGAACTCGATGTTCACCGCCTCGGAGTGGGCCCGCAGCACCGGCACCCGCACGCAGGTGGCCGAGAGCCGCAGCTCCGGCACGCCCATGATCCTGCGGGTTTCATGCAGCATCTTCAGCTCCTCTTCGCAGTAGCCGTTGGGCTGCAGCGGCGAGTTGTGCAGGAAGAGGTTGAAGGCCAGCGAATAGGGCAGCACTTCGCTCCTGGGCTCGCCGCCCGCCAGCACGGTGCGGCTGAGGCTGCGGAGCTCCTCCATGGCGCGGGCACCGGCACCACTGGCGCTCTGATAGGTGCTCACCACCACCCGCTTGATCGGCCGGCGTCCATGGAGAGGAGCCAGGGCCAGCGTGAGCAGGATCGTGGTGCAGTTGGGGTTGGCGATGATCCCGCTGTGGTCGAAGGCGGCCTCGGGATTCACCTCGGGCACCACCAGGGGCACCGAGGGATCCAGGCGGAAGGCGCTGGAGTTGTCGATCACCACCGCCCCCGCGGCGACGGCCACGGGGGCCCACTGCCTGGAGGTCGAACCGCCGGCGGAGGCCAGCACCACATCCACCCCGGCAAAGGCGGCCTCGCTTACGGCCTGGATGGTGTGCTCGCGGCCCTGCCAGGACAGGGTCTGGCCGGCCGAACGCGACGACGCCAGCACCGCCAGCTCGCCCACGGGGAAGGAACGCTCCGCCAGCAGTTCGAGCAGCTCCTGACCCACCGCCCCGGTGGCCCCGAGGATGGCCAGCTTCAGGGGACGATTCGGCAGGGCTCCTGTTGGGCGGGCTGCGGTGGCAGTCGGCTGAGGGGCAGGGGCGTCGGTCAAGGCGTGGAGCAGTGGTGATCGAAAGCCTGGGACGGCGGAAATCGCAGCGCAGCTTCGGGGCTGGGGCAGGGCCGAAGAATGGATTGAAACCGATCTGAAACCCGATCCAGCCCGGGCACGATCGACCCTGGGAACACTCTGAAGCGGGATGCTTCAGAACGATCGGTTCGGTATCGCTGTACGCAGTCGCCAGGCGCACCATACCTGGCAGGGCGACGGTTGAGCCACTTTCTAGGATGGTTGATCACCTTGCGATCCTGATGAGTCCTGCCGCCAACGCCACCGCCCCGTCTGTCACCCAGGCCAGCGGCGATCTGAGCGATCTGAAGGTGACGGCCAGCCCACGCCCCGGCAGCCGCGTGGCCCTGGAGGTGGCGATCCCCGGCAGCCGCAGCAAGGCCAGCTACGAGGCGGCCGTGGAGAAGCTGAGCCGCAGCGTGAAGCTGCCTGGCTTCCGCAAGGGCAGGGTGCCTCGGCCGGTGCTGCTGCAGCAGCTGGGCCCCCTGCGGGTGCGCGCCACTGCCCTGGAGGACCTGGTGGAGCTGGTCTGCCGCGATGCCCTGGCCCAGGAAGCGGTGGCTGCCATCAGTCGTCCGGCCCTCACCGAAGGCTTCGAGGTGCTGCTGCAGCGCTTCGAGCCCGGCAGCGACCTCACGATCACCCTTGAGCTCGATGTGGAGCCCAGTCCGCGGCTCAGGGCCACCAAGGGCCTGAAGGCCGAGGCCCAAACCATCAGCTTCGATCCGAGCCGGGTGGATGAGCTGATCGAGCAGTCGCGCAAGCAGATCGCCACCCTGGTGCCCGTGGAGGGCCGCGCGGCCCTGGGCGGGGATGTGGCGGTGCTGGCCTTCAGCGGGGTGTACGCCGACACCGAGGAGGCGATCAGCGGCGGCGGCAGCGAGGCCATGGAGGTGGAGCTGGAGGAGGGCCGCATGATCCCGGGCTTCGTGGAGGGGGTCATCGGCATGAAGCCCGGCGATACCAAGACCATCCACTGCCAGTTCCCTGAGAGCTATCCCCAGGAAGAATCCGCTGGCCGCCAGGCCCGCTTCGAGATCAGCCTCAAGGAGCTGAAGTGCCGCGAACTGCCTGCCCTCGACGACGCCTTTGCCCAGCAGGCCAGCGACAAGCAGACCTTGGCTGAACTGCGCGACGACCTGGAAACCCGCCTGAAGGACGACGCTGAGCGCCGCGCCAAGGCCGCCCGCCACGACGCCCTGCTCGCCGCCCTGGTGGAGCAGCTGGAGGTGGAACTGCCCGAAACGCTGGTTCAGCAGGAGATCCGCAACCTGATCGAGCAGACGGCTGCCCAGATCGCCCAGCAGGGCATGGATGTGAACAAGCTGTTCACCCCCGATCTGGTGCGCTCCCTGATGGATACCTCCCGCCCCGAAGCGGAGGAGCGTCTGAAGCGCAGCCTGGCCCTCAAGGCCCTGGCGGCAGCCGAGCAGATCAGCGTGGACGCCGAGGCGATCGAGGCCAAGCTGAAGGAGATCAGCCGTGGCCTGAGCCAGCAGGGCACCATCGATCCCGAGCGCCTGCGGGCCCTGGTGGCCAGCGATCTGCTGCAGGAGGCCCTGCTGGAGTGGCTGGAGGTCAACAGCAGCCTCACCGAGAAGGCCCCGACCACCCAGGTCGCGGGTACCCGGGACCCGGTGACCCAGGGCCTGGCCAGCACGGACACCGCCCCCGAAGACAGTGCCAAGCCCGAGGTCGGCACGGCCGAGGGGGCCTGAGCCATGCGGGCACATCAGCCGATCGCAGCCCATAGATTGACCATCCACCCCGGTCCACCCGCGTGATCGACGCCACCCTTCGCCATCCGGTCCACAGCACCTGGAAGCCCGTCGTCTGGAGCGGGTCGGTGGGACCAGCGGCCAGCCCTGGGGTGCTGCCCACGGTGGTGGAGCAGTCGGGCCGGGGCGAGCGGGCCTTCGACATCTACTCGCGGCTGCTGCGCGAGCGGATCATCTTCCTGGGCACCGGCATCGACGATGCCGTGGCCGATGCGCTGGTGGCCCAGTTGCTCTTTCTCGAGGCCGAGGACCCCGAGAAGGACATTCAGATCTACGTGAACTCGCCGGGTGGCTCGGTGACGGCCGGCCTGGCCATCTACGACACCATGCAGCAGGTGGCACCCGATGTGGTGACTATCTGCTATGGCCTGGCGGCCTCGATGGGTGCCTTCCTGCTCTCGGGCGGCAGCAAGGGCAAGCGGCTTGCGCTGCCCAACGCGCGGATCATGATCCACCAGCCCCTCGGCGGCGCCCAGGGCCAGGCCGTGGACATCGAGATTCAGGCCAAGGAGATTCTCTTCCTGAAGGACACCCTCAACGGGCTGCTGGCCGAGCACACCGGCCAGCCACTGGAGCGGATCGCCGAGGACACAGA
The DNA here is from genome assembly GCA_046081805.1 of Cyanobacteriota bacterium. Lineage (GTDB taxonomy): Bacteria > Cyanobacteriota > Cyanobacteriia > PCC-6307 > Cyanobiaceae > UBA5018. Next base: position 1,035 of record JBJTWP010000268.1, on the reverse strand, counting down.
CCGCGACTACTTCCTTTCTCCTGCAGAAGCGGTTGAATACGGTCTGATCGACCGGGTGGTGGTTGACACCACCAGCCTGGCCTGATCCCATCCTCCCGTTTGCTGCTTAAGGTCGGCTGACGAACCCCGTTTACGGGCCGATCCTGGTGTTCAGGGCCCCTTCCCACCCCTCTTGATGGCCAAGTTCGACGCCCACCTGAAGTGCTCGTTCTGCGGCAAGTCGCAGGAACAGGTGCGCAAACTGATCGCGGGGCCTGGCGTCTACATCTGCGACGAGTGCATCGACCTCTGCAACGAGATCCTGGATGAGGAGCTTGTGGAGGGTCACGGCAGCCGCGGTGCCCCCGAGCCCTCCCGCCCCAAGGCCCCGCCGAAAAAAACCAGCAAGCCGGCCCCCACCCTGGCCGAGATCCCCAAGCCCCAGGAGATCAAGGCGTTCCTCGACCGCCAGGTGGTGGGCCAGGACGAGGCCAAGAAAACCCTGTCGGTGGCGGTCTACAACCACTACAAGCGCCTGGCCTGGCAGGGCGATGGCAAGGGCGAGACCGACGCCACCGCCACCCGGCTGCACAAGAGCAACATCCTGCTGATCGGCCCCACAGGCTGCGGTAAGACCCTGCTGGCCCAGACCCTCGCTGAACTGCTGGACGTGCCGTTCGCGGTGGCGGACGCCACCACCCTCACCGAAGCGGGTTACGTGGGTGAGGACGTGGAGAACATCTTGCTGCGGCTGCTGCAGAAGGCCGACCTGGATGTGGAGCTGGCCCAGCGCGGCATCATCTACATCGACGAGATCGACAAGATCGCGCGCAAGAGCGAAAACCCGTCGATCACACGGGATGTGTCGGGTGAGGGGGTGCAGCAGGCCCTGCTCAAGATGCTGGAGGGCACCGTGGCCAACGTGCCGCCCCAGGGAGGTCGCAAGCACCCCTACCAGGACTGCATCCAGATCGACACCAGCCAGATCCTGTTCATCTGCGGCGGCGCCTTCGTGGGGCTGGAGGATGTGGTGCAACGGCGCCTGGGTCGCAATGC
>JBJTWP010000267.1:0-21543 GCA_046081805.1 Cyanobacteriota bacterium | reverse complement strand
CAGCCGCACCCAGCGCAGGCTACGGGTCACGCCGGCGCGGCGGGCGCTCTCCACCACCTTCTGGCGCACCAGCCGGTTGATCAGGGCCGACTTGCCCACGTTGGGAAAGCCCAGCATCAGGGCCCGCACCGGCCGGGGCTTCATGCCGCGGCTGCGGCGGCGCTCATTGAGCGCGTCACCGGCGCGGATGGCCGCCTGCTGGAGCTGCTTCACGCCGGTGCCGGCCTTGGCATCGCACCACCACACCGGCTGGCCCTGGCCGCGGAACCACTCACTCCAGAGCTGCTGGGCCTCAGGCGACACCATGTCGCGGCGGTTGAGCACCAGCAGGTGCTGCCTGCCGGAGATCCAGCGCTGCAGCCGCGGGTGGCCGGTGGCCAGGGGGATGCGGGCATCCCGCACCTCAATCACCAGATCCACCTTGGCGAGGGCCTCGCTGAGGGCTTTTTCGGCCTTGGCGATGTGGCCTGGATACCACTGGATCGCCGGGGCGTTGACGCTCAGCTGGGTGGCTGGAGCGGCCATCAGGGCACCACCAGCACCGGACACGGCGCCAGCTGGATCACCCGGGCGGCGGTGCTCTGCTGATCGCTCTCGATCGCGATGCCGCGGGTGCCCATCACGATCACGTCGGCGTTGATCTCATCGGCCACATCGCCGATCACAAAGGCCGGCTTGCCTTCCCGCTCGATCACCTCGCAGGCGATGCCCTCAGCCTGGAACCGTTCGCGGGCCTCCTCCAACAGGCGCGCCACGGCCTCGGGATCGTCCTGGCCAGGCTCCACCACCGAGAGCAAGACCAGGCGGCTGTGATGCTGACGGGCGAGCTGCAGGGCCACGGCAGCCGTCTCCACCGCCTGACGGCTCTGGTCGATCGGGAAGAGAACGGTGTCGAACATGGGATCGGGCGGCGTTCTGGCGCGGAGGGCTGGCTCAGTCGTCTTTCCTAGCGCCGCAGGGTCGGGGACGCAGCGGGCTATTCTCTCGCCCGTTTATCCCACGAGCCCGTCCCCATGGCGAAGCGATCCCTGGCCAGCCTCCCGGCCGATGAGCTCCGCGGCAAGCGGGTGCTGGTGCGGGTCGACTTCAACGTACCGCTGGATGACGCCGGTGCCATCACCGATGACACCCGGATCCGCGCCGCCCTGCCCACCATCAACGACCTGATCGGCAAGGGCGCCAAGGTGATCCTCTCGGCCCACTTCGGCCGTCCCAAGGGCCAGGTGAAGGACGAATACCGCCTCACCCCCGTGGCGGCCCGCCTGAGCGAGCTGCTGGGCAAGCCCGTGGTGAAGACCGACAGCTGCATCGGCGCTGACGCCGAGGCCAAGGTGGGCGCCATGGCCGAGGGCGACGTGGTGCTGCTCGAGAACGTGCGCTTCTTTGCCGAGGAGGAGAAGAACGACGCCGACTTCGCCAAGCAGCTGGCCGCCCTGGCCGAGGTGTACGTGAACGACGCCTTCGGCGCCGCCCACCGCGCCCACGCCTCCACCGAGGGCGTCACCCAGTACCTGAGCCCCTCGGTGGCGGGCTACCTGATGGAGAAGGAACTCCAGTACCTGCAGGGCGCCATCGACGAGCCCAAGCGCCCCCTGGCCGCCATCGTGGGCGGCTCCAAGGTGAGCTCCAAGATCGGCGTGCTCGAAGCCCTGATCGACAAGTGCGACAAGGTGCTGATCGGCGGCGGCATGATCTTCACCTTTTACAAGGCCCGGGGCCTGGCCGTGGGCAAGAGCCTGGTGGAGGAGGACAAGCTGGAGAGGCCAAGGAGCTGGAGGCCAAGGCCGCAGCCAAGGGCGTGCAGTTCCTGCTGCCCACCGATGTGGTGCTCGCCGACAACTTCGCCCCCGACGCCACCAGCCAGATCACCCCGGTGGACGCCATCCCCGACGGCTGGATGGGCCTCGACATCGGCCCCGACTCGATCAAGGTGTTCCAGGACGCGCTGGCTGACACCCAGACCGTGATCTGGAACGGCCCCATGGGCGTGTTCGAGTTCGACCAGTTCGCCGCCGGCACCAACGCCATCGCCACCACCCTGGCCGAGCTGAGCGGCAAGGGCTGCTGCACGATCATCGGCGGCGGCGACTCGGTGGCCGCCGTGGAGAAGGCCGGCCTGGCCGACCAGATGTCCCACATCTCCACCGGCGGCGGCGCCAGCCTCGAACTGCTGGAGGGCAAGGTGCTGCCCGGCGTGGCCGCCCTCGACGAGGCCTGAACCCGACCCCTGCGTTGCGCGAACAGGTGCGGGACCAGTGGCAGGAACGCCTGGCGTTCATCGGTCTGGGGGCCCTTGGGGCCCCCATGGCGATCAATCTGATCCGCGCCGGCTTGCCGCTCACGCTGCACAACCGCAGCCGTGGGCGGGAGTCGTTCGTTCAGCAGTCGGCTCGGGGCGCTGGTGACTCCGGGTTGGACGGGCCACCGGACCCGGGATTCGAGGCGGGATCAGCCGCTCCAGCGGCTGCGAGAGCGGTTGGCCGCGCCGCCAGCCCCGCCGAGGCGGTGGCTGGAGCCACGGTCGTGTGCCTCTGCCTCAGCCATGGGGCCGCCGTTCGGGCGGTGCTGCTGGGGGAGAACACCCGGGCGCCAGCGGCCCTGCCCCAGCTGAGGCCCGGCAGCCTGGTGATCGACTTCTCCACGATCGCCCCCGCCACCAGCCGCGCCATCGCGGCCCTGCTGGCGGAGCGAGGTGTGGCCTACCTCGACGCCCCCGTCACCGGCGGCACCGAGGGGGCCAGGGCCGGCACGCTCTCGGTGTTGGTGGGCGGCGAGCCGGCCCAGATCGAGCGGGCCCGGCCGCTGCTGGAGGTGGTGGGCAGCCGCATCACCCACCTGGGCCCGGTGGGCGCGGGGCAGGAGGCCAAGGCCGTGAACCAGGTGCTGGTGGCCGGCAGCTATGGCGCCGTCGCTGAAGCGGTGGCGCTGGGCCAACGCCTGGGGCTGCCGATGGAGCGGGTGCTGGAGGCACTGAAGGGCGGAGCCGCTGGGTCGTGGGCCCTGGAGCACCGCAGCGGCAACATGCTCAGCGGCTCCTTTCCGCTGGGGTTCAAGCTGGCGCTGCACCACAAGGACCTGGCCATCGCCCTGGCCGCCGCCGCCAGCGCCGGCCTGGAGCTGCCGATCACCGAGCGGGTGGCGGCGATTGAGCGGGAGCTGATCGCCGCGGGCTTCGGCGACGAGGACGTGTCGGTGCTGGCGCGGCACTACCTGCCCGGGGCCCCGGCCGAGCTCAGGGATTGAGCTGACTCCGGTCGGCCACCACCCGCACCCGCTTGGTGGTGCTCACGATCCCATCGGGATGCACCAGCAGCACCGCCCAGGTCTGGGAGCCGGGCGTGAGCGGGGCCTGCACGGTCTTGAACAGCCCGCCGCCGCCCAGGGCCCCCAGCTGCAGATCCGGGCTGTCCAGCGCCGCCACCTGCTGGGGGGTGAGGGCCATGATGCCGCCGGCCGCCACGGCCCCGTCCAGGGGCTCCTCGAACAGCACGTCCACGTCATAGCGCTGGCCCGTGAGCACCGCATCGGGGATCTGCACCCTCACGGGCAGCGCCTCGCCGCTGCGCAGCATCGACTGCTCCCTCACCACCGTCTGGCCATTGATGCGGCTGCCGCTGCTCTCCAGGGTGAGCAGCTGACTGGCTTCGAGTCGGTACTGGGTGGGGCCGTCACTGCGGCTGCCGCTGATGGTGACCAGCACCGTGGGGCGGCCACCCCGCAGGGCGGTGCCGGGCCGCAGCTGCCAGCGGGCATCCGGGAACTGGCGCACCAGGGCCCGGCGGCGCAGCTCCAGCAGGCTGGGATCAAAGCCCGGAGCCGCCTCCAGCAGCGGTGCGAGGTCGCTGCCGCTGTTCAGGGCGGCCTCCAGGGCCTGGAGCTGGGGGACGCTGGCGGGAGCCGCCTGCAGCGGCTGCGGCAGCGCCGGCCACCCAGCGGCAGCAGCGAGCGCCAGGGCGGCCAGCAGGGAACGCAGACGGGGCATGGAGCCGGGAATGGAACCAGTGATCGAGCCAGCCAGATCCAAGGGGAGGCCCGGGAATGACCCTTAAGTTAGGCGCGCCCTGTCACCCTGGCCAGCGGTCCCGCCATGCCCCGGCTCCTGATCGCCGCCAGTGGCACCGGCGGCCACCTGTTCCCGGCCCTGGCTGTGGCCGACGCGTTGCCAGCGGACTGGGATGTGCACTGGCTGGGGGTGCCCGACCGGCTGGAGCGCCAGCTGGTGCCCAGCCGCTTCCCGCTGCACACAGTGCAGGCGGGCGGCCTGCAGGGCAAGGGCCTGCGCAAGCTGCTCAACCTGCTGCGCCTGGTCGGCGCCACCCGCGCCGTGGGCCGACTGATCCGGCGGGAGGGGGTGGACGCGGTGTTCAGCACCGGCGGCTACATCGCCGCCCCGGCGATCCTGGCTGCCCGCTGGTGCGGGGTGCCGATGGTGCTGCATGAGAGCAACGCGATTCCGGGCCGGGTCACCCGCCTGCTGGGCCGCCTCTGCACCCGGGTGGCGGTGGGCCTGCCCGCCGCGGCCGAACGGCTGCCCCGCTGCCGGCCGCTGCTGACCGGCACCCCGGTGCGGGCCGAGCTGCTGCAGCCGGCTCCCCTGCCCGCCTGGGCGCCGCAGGGTTCAGGCCCGCTGCTGGTGGTGATGGGGGGAAGCCAGGGTGCCGTGGGGCTCAACCGCATGGTGCGCCCCCTGCTGCCCCGGCTCAGCCAGGCCGGCGTGCGCGTGGTGCACCTTACCGGCAGCAACGACCCCGACACCGGCCGGGCCGAGGCCAGCCCCGGCGTGGTGGAGCGGCCCTTCTCAGACGAGATGGCCGGCCTGCTCCAGCACGCCGATCTGGCCGTGAGCCGCTCGGGTGCCGGGGCCCTGAGCGAACTGGCGGTGTGCGGCACCCCGGCGGTGCTGGTGCCCTACCCCGCCGCCGCCGATGCCCATCAGGACGCCAACGCCTGCGCGGCCGCCGGCCTGGCGGCGGCCGTGATCGTGCAGCAGCACGCCCCCGATAGTCCCGTGCTGGGGCGCACCCTCTGGCGCCTGCTGGGCCCGCGGCTGCGCCACTGCCCCCCCGGCGCCGATCCGCTCACAGCAATGCGGGAGGGCATGGGGCAGCTGGCCGTGGCCGACGCCGACCGCCAGGTGGCCCAGCTGATCACAGGGTTGGTGCGGCGCTGAGCTCCAGCCGCAGGGCCTCGGCGATCCGCCGGTTCGCCCGGCGCCCCTGCAGGCCGATCCGCAGCCAGCTGCCATCGAGGCCCGCGAAGGAGCGGCAGTCGCGCAGCAGAATTCCGTGGCGCTGCAGCACGGCCGTGCGCACCGCCACCAGATCGCGCGGCCTGCCATCACCGCCACCGCCTCGCACCAGCAGGAAGTTGGTGGCCGAGGGCAGGGGCTCCAATCCCGGGATCGCGTCCAGCGCCTGCCGCAGCCAGGCCCCTTCCTCCTCCACCCACTGCGCCACCCGCGCCTGCCAGCGCTCCGCCCGCCCGGGAGGCCCCAGCAGCGCCTCCCCGGCGGTCGCTGCCAGGCCATTCACCGGCCAGGGATCACGCCAGGCGGCCCAGCGCCGCAGCCGGTCGGGATGGCCGAGGGCATAGCCGAGCCGCAGCCCGGCGATGGCATGCAGTTTGGTGAGGCTGCGGATCACCACCAGATTGGGATGGCGTGCCAGCAGGGGCAGCAGCGACTGGGCCTCACCCAGGCCGGGCGGCGTGAGCGGCAGGAACGCCTCATCGCAGATCACCAGCGCGAAGCGCTCCAGCAGGGGTTCCAACGACGGGCGGCTCCACAGCTGCCCCGTGGGGTTGTGGGGATTGGTGAGCCACAGCACCGTCGCCCCCCCGGCCGGTGCCGGCCGCGGCAACGGCTGGGGGAAGGGCTGGGGGAAGCCGGCGCTCCAGCGCAGCGGCAGCGGCAGCGGCCGCCAGGCCCCGCCCCAGCAGGCCAGGGCGCGCGGGTAGTCGGCAAAGCCCGGGGCCGGCAGCAGGCTCAGTCCGGTGCTGGCCGCATCCCGGCCTGCCCAGGTGAACAGTTCGGCGGCGCCGTTGCCCGGCAGCACCCAGGCCGGCTCCAGGTGGTGGTGGGCTGCCAGCACCTGCCGGAGGCCCAGGAGCTCGCGATCCGGATAGGCGCGCAGTGGCCAGGCCAGGGCCGCAGCGGCCAGCTGGAGCCGCAGCGGCCAGCTCGGCCCGAAGGGCACCAGGGACGCACTGGCATCGAGCAGGGTTTCCGGGCGGCGCCCCAGGTGCCGGGCCGCAGCCGCGAGATTGCCGCCATGACGAGAACCGGCTTCGTCGTGGGCCATGGCGGAACGCTACGGCCCGCCGCTCCGCGTTCGGTCGCCGCCACAATCGGTCGGTCCGTGTGTCCCGGCCCGTGGCCTTGCATCCCGAACTCGATGCCGTCGTCCAGGCGGTGGGCCGGGTGCTGCTGGGCAAGGAGCCCAGCGTGCGGCTGGCCCTCAGCTGTCTACTAGCCGGCGGCCACCTGCTGCTGGAAGATCTGCCCGGCACCGGCAAGACCACCCTCGCCGAAGCCCTGGCCCGCAGCTTTGACCTGGCCTTCAAGCGGGTGAGCTTCACCAGTGACCTGCTGCCGGCCGATCTCACCGGCATCAACGTGCTGGATCCCGCCACCGGCAACTTTCGCTTCCAACCAGGCCCCCTGTTCAGCCAGGTGCTGCTGGCGGACGAGATCAACCGGGCCAGCCCCCGCACCCAGAGCGCCCTGCTGGAGGCGATGGCCACCGGCCGGGTGAGCGTGGACGGCACCAGCCATGGGCTGCCACGCCCGTTCATGGTGATCGCCACCCAGAACGGCCTGGATCAGGTGGGCACCTCCCCCCTGCCGGAGTCCCAGCTGGATCGCTTCCTGATGCGCCTCAGCCTCGGCTTCCCGGAGCGGCAGGCGGAGCGGGCCCTGCTGGCGGGCCTGGGCCAGGCCCTGGGCGCCATGGCCAACGCCCGCTCGCCCGCTGATCTGGTGGCCCTGCAGCAGGCTTGCCGGGCGGTGCATTGCAGCGACTCGCTGCTCGACTACGTGCTGGATCTGGTGGCGGCCAGCCGCCACCCGGACCAGGACGGCGCCCCCCTCTCACCCCGGGCCTCCCATGGGCTGCTGGCGGCGGCTCGCGCCTGGGCCCTGCTGGAGCAGCGCAGCTTCGTGACACCGGCCGATGTGCAGGCCGTCTTCCCAGCCGTGGCGGAGCACCGGATCGATCCGGCCAGCACCGGCCATCGCAGCGCGGCCCTGCTGCGCCAGGTGCATGCGATCCGTTGACGTGACCCGCCTGGGGCCGCCCCACGGCGGCGCGACCCTGCGGCTGGGGCTGCGCAATCTCTACATCCTGCCCACCCGCTTCGGGCTGCTCTGGCTGGCGGGAGCGGCGCTGCTGCAGGTGGTGGGCATCCAGACCCAGCGCAACGGCCCGCTGCTGCTGAGTTTTGTGATGCTGGCCCTGATGGTGCTGGCCCTGCACCTCACCCACTTCAATCTGCAGGGGTTGGAGCTGCGCGGTGGCCAACCGCGGCCCGGCTTTGCCGATGGGCCCCTGCGCTACCCGGTGCATCTCCAGAGCCTCTGCCGCCGGGAAGCCGTGGGCCTGCAGCTGGCAGGGGGCGAGCCCCTGCCGCCCCAGCGCCTGGATGCCGGCAGCACAACCCTGGGATTGCCCTGGCAGTGCGGTCGGCGCGGGTTGCAGCGGCCCGGAACGGTGCTGATCCGCTCCAGCGCGCCCTTGGGGCTGTTCGTGTGCTGGAGCCGCTGGCAGCCGCCCCAGCCCCAGGCCGTGATCCCGGCCCGACGGCCGGGGCCGGTGGGGAGCGGTGGTAGCGACCCAGAGCAGCCCCCGGCCCTGGAGTCTGTGCTCGGGAGCCGCGAGGGCAGCGAGCACTGGCAGGATCTGCGGCCCCACCGTCCGGAGGACAGCCAGGTGAGGCTGGCCTGGAAGGTCCTGGCCCGAGGCCGGGGACGCCTCAGCAAGGTGTTTCGCGATGCCGAGGGGGTGCCACCCGTGCTGATGCCCGCCCCCGGGGTGCCCCACGAGCAGGCGCTGGAGCACCTGAGCGCCGCGGTGTGGCAGCTCAGTGAGCGGGGGGAGAGCTTTGGGTTGCAGCTGGCGGATGGGGCCATCCCCCCGGGCCAGGGGCGGGAGCACCGCGACCGCTGCCTGCTGGCCCTGGCGCTATGCCGCTGATGGCCTTGCCGCCCCGCCGCCTGCAATGGCTGGCCCAGGCCGTGCTGACGGCCGCTTGCCTCGGCCTGGATCCGGGCTGGCTGCTGGGGGCCTTCTCCCTGGCCCTGGTGGGGATGGCGGCCCTGAAGCTGCTGGAGGCCCGCGACCGCGCCGGCCGCCGCCTGGTGGCCCTGCTGCAGCTGGTGGGCTGTGGACTGATCGCGGCGCAACAGCCCGAGTTGCTGCCCAGCGTGCTGCAGCTGCTGGCGGCGGTGCTCGCCCTGGCCGGTCTGCTGCAGCTGGAGAGCGGCCAGGGCCTGGCCTGGCGGGTGCTGGTGCGCCGCAGCGTGCAGGTGCTGGCGGCGGCCCTGCCGTTGGCCCTCGTGCTGTTCCTGCTGGTGCCACGCCTTGGCCCCTTCGGCACGGGGCTGGGGGGGCCGGGAGCGAGGGCCAGCACCGGCCTGAGCGACAGCCTGGAGCCCGGCTCGATCGCGACCCTGGTGGGTGATCAGGCACCGGCGGCGCGGGTGGCCTTCAGCACCAACACCCCGCCGCCGCCAGCGGAGCGCTACTGGCGGGTGCTGGTGCATCCCCTGTTCAACGGCCGTGGCTGGGAGCGCGATCCCCAGGCGGAGAGCCGCAGGCCCCTGCCGGCGGCGGGGACGCCTGAGGAAGGCCAGGGCGCCCATCAACTCTGGCTGGTGGAGCCCAGCCGCTTCACGGCCGTGCCCTGGGATGGTCGCGCCCTGCCACTCGATCCCAGCCTGCGCCCGCAGCCCAATGGCGAGCTGCGTCTGCTGCGACCCGCCCTGGAACGCCGCAGCTACCGGCTGCTGGAGCAGGGCAACCCCCTCGCCTGGCAACGCCAGCGCCCCACCTGGGACGACCTGATGCTGCCCCTGGACCAGAACCCCCGCCTGCTGGCCCTGGGCCGCAGCTGGACCGCCCTCCCCACTCTGAGTGCCCGGGTGGAGGCCGCCCGGGCCTGGTTCCAGTCCCAGAACTTCCGCTACACCACCACGCCGGGGGCCCTGCCGGCACGGGATGGGCTGGATGTCTTTCTGTTCGAACGGGGCGAGGGCTTCTGTGGCCACTACGCCAGCGCCTTCAGTGCCCTGATGCGCGCCGCCGGGGTGCCCAGCCGCGTCGTGAGCGGCTACCTGGGCGGCACCTGGGTGGAGCCCATGGGCGGGGCCAGCTTTCTGGAGCTGCGCCAGAGCAACGCCCACGCCTGGAGCGAGGTGTGGCTGCCCGGGGTGGGCTGGCAGCGGCTGGATCCCACCACCTGGGTGGAGGGGGGCAATGCGGCCAACCAGCGGATGAACGGCGACCGGGCCACGGCCACGGGCCCCCTGGCCCGCCAGTGGCTCTGGCTGCAGCGCCAGTGGTGGGGCCTGGACATGGCCTGGAGCCGCTGGTGGCTCGGCTTCGATCGCTCCAGCCAGGAGGCCCTGCTGAACAGGTTGCTGGGCACGAACCGCTGGGCGCTGGGCTGGCTGGTGCTGCTGGGCCTGGGCGTCGGGCTGGCGGGGGCCCTGCCGTTGCTGCGTCGCCAGCAACGCCTGGGTCAGGACCGGCTGAGCCGGGAGCTGGCGGCCCTGCTGCGGGCCCTGGAGCGCCTGCGGATCGTCCCGGCGGCGGGCGACACCCTGGAGACCCTCAGCGGGCGGGCGGCCGAGGCCCATCCAGCCCTGGCGTCCGCCCTGGCCGAGCTCACGGCCATCCATGCCGAGCGCCGCTACGGGCCGACGGGACGTGCCGGCGGCCAGGGGGCGGCTGAGCAGCGCTGGCGAGTGGCCCTGCGGCAGGTGCAGCGCTACCGGATCGACGCTATAAGCCGCTGATCCGGATCCAACCCATGACCGTCCGTCGCTGGATCGCTCTCAGCGCCGCCGCACTGCTGGCTGCCGTTCCGGCCGCCCGGGCGGGGGATGAGGCCCTGATCCGGCTGCTGGAGAAACGCCGCTGCGTCCGCTGCAACCTGGCCGATGCCGACCTGGTGCATGCCGACCTGCGGGACGCCGATCTTCAGGGCAGCCAGCTGCAACGCGCCAACCTGAGCCAGGCCCGCCTGGATGGGGCCCGCCTCAATGGCGCGGATCTGGGCTTCACCAGCCTGCTGGGCGCCTCCCTGCGCGGTGCTGATCTGCGCGGCGCCCGGCTGGAGGGCACGGATCTGCGCCAGGCCGACCTGAGCGGCGCCCTGCTGGATCCCGGCGCCCTCAGCAGAACCCACTGGCAGCAGGCCCGTGGGCTCTCGGCCGGTGCCCTCAGCTACGGCGAACTCCACAACGCCGGGGTGGATGCGGCCCAGGCGGGGCGCCATCCCGAGGCGGAGCGCTGGTTCAGCGATGCGATCGCCCGGCAACCGGATGCCGCCATCAGCTGGGTGGCTCGCGGCATCAGCCGCAACGAACAGGGGAACGTGCGCCTGGCCGTCGCCGATTTCAACTATGCCGCCAGCCTGTACCGGGCACGGGGGGAAGAGAGTGAGGCCACCACCTTGGAGCAGGCCTCCAAGGCCCTGGCCAACGCCCCGAAGTCACCCAAAGGCGGCAACGGCGCTGGGGGACAGCTGGTGGGCGGCGCCGTCGCTGCGATCCGGATGCTGGCACCGCTCGCCCTCAAGGTTCTGATGCCCCTGGGACTGTGAACGCGTCCCATGGGGCTGCTACAGGCCCGTAGGGCCGTGACCGGGTGTGTCTCTGGCTCAGCCGCCGACCAGGCGGCGCGCCTCGGGGGTGGAGGGTTGGTAGCCGTAGCCGAAGCTGCCGCCTTCAGAATCATTGAGGATCCGGGGCGTCACCAGGATCACGAGCTCTCGCTTGCGACGGTCACCGGAACTGGCCCTGAAGAACTGGCCGATCAGGGGGATGTCGCCCAGGATGGGCCATTTGGAGACGGCCTGCACATCGGAATCGGAGATCACCCCGGTCAACACCAGGGTCTGTCCATCGCGCACGCGGGCACTGCCGGTATCCAGCCGACGCACGGCAAGAATGTCATAGGGACCGCAGTTGGGCAGGCGTTCCTCCCTCACCTTGGCTGTGATCTGGGGCGACATCGTGAAGGTGACAAAGCCATTGTCATCGATACGCGATACACGGGCGCCAAAGGTGAGCCCCGCGATGCTGAACGAGGGCTCACAAACGGCCGATGACGTTGTGACCGTTGGCGCGGTCACGTCATAGCTGGTCACCACCTGTTCGCCGACGGTGATGAAGGCCTCGTTGGCACTGGGCCTGCCGATGGTGGCTGAGCCGAAGCCAGAACCCCCTCCACTGCCACCACCACCACCACCGCTGCCGCCACCGCCCGAACCGGTGGAGAGCTGGGCGGCAACCTCCGCGCCCCGGGGAATCTCGTCCTGATTTTCGGAGAGAATCAGGGTTGGACTGGCCAGCACCTTGGCGCTTCTGGAAATGATCTGGGCGCGCAGGTAGTCGACAAAGTTTTCGGCGGAAGTGGTTTTGGTGGGCGTGGTGTTTGTTGAGGCCGAGGTTGTGGAGTTGCGGTTGTTGGCAAAGCCACTGGTGTTGTTGGAGATTGTCGACGTATCGATTTGGCTGCTGTCGATCCCTGTCACCCGGGAGAGGACGCTTTCCAGGGTGCTGGTGAGCGAATCAGCATTGGTGGCGTTGTTGGTGGCAGCACTTGTCCCGATGGCTGGCGTGAAGGTGAAGGTGCGGGTGGCGGGGTTGAACGTGGAGGTTCCTGGCACCTCCTGGCTGAGCGAAGAAATGACGCTGGAAACCTGAGAATCGGAAAGGTTGGAAAAATCGTTCGACGTCAGATTGATCGTGGTGCTCCGGCCGCTTTGGTTGGAGAAAGACTGGTCATTGCCGGAATCGGCGCTGCTGATCGCCGTGGTTGTGGTGGCCCCGTCCGGAGAAATGGCCTGATTGCGCCCGATCTGAGCGATCAGAGCGCCGGAATCATTGATGATCAGGTTGTTGCCAAACCTCAGCGCGAAGCTATTGTCAATTTCGCTTGCATTGTCTAGGGTGATGTCCAGGATCTTGACGCTTAGCGCAACCTGGCGTTGCCTCAGGTCAATCTGCTTGAGATAATTCTCGGCGACGGCGATCAACTGGGAATCACCCACGAGGGTGATCGTCTGAAGCCGGGAATCCGTCGTTCCCGCCAGGCCCTTCAGCGGCCCTGTGGCAGCGCCATAGGTCTCCGTTGTGGTGATCGCCTGGGAGGTGGTCTGCTGACTCACCGCCCCACCGGCCACCTGATTGGCCTGGGGGGTCCCTTGGGTCACCGAGTTGGTGATCACATTCACCTTGGTGATCGAAGCCCCGAGGCTGGCCAGGTAGTCCGCCGCGGATGAGGCCGAGGCCTGGTTGAGGCGATACACCTTGGAGACCTGGGCTCCGAAGGATTTACCAAGCACGGCAGGCCCAGCCATGATCATGCGACCCTCCAGACGCCCCTGCCACCCGGCCGCCAGGAGCACGGCATTGAAGGCCCGGGCAAAGGGCTCACCCTGAAAGGCGATTGAGACAGGTCGCCCGCTGGAGGTGACCGCAGGGGTCGCCGCAGACACTGCGGCCGAGGCTGGCGGGGCGTCATCGACGTAGACAAATCCGTAGCGCCCCATCTGGGCCAGGGTCATCAACACATCGCGGGCCTGGGCATTGCGAATGGTCATCGAAACCGGTGGCCCGCTTACATTGAGATAGCTGCGATTGCGCAACACCATCGTGCCGACGGCCATATCCCCCAAGGGCGGAGCCACGGCCCGGGGCTGCAGCGGAGGGGCCACGCTCTGGGCTGGCACGCGACCGGGCTGGGTCACATCCAGCCGGGCAGTGGTGCTGCGCACCTGCGGAGCGGCAGGGAAGCTGATGATCAGGTCGCGGCCATCAGCACTCACCACCGGACGGGCCAGGGGCACCCCCTGCATCGCCGTCACCGACAGGCGATAGCTGCTGCCCGAGCCCTCCAGGCTCACACTCTGGAAGCCCAGCTCGGGGATGCTGAGGCGCTGGGGGCCCACCCGCAAGCCGCCAGGACGGCTGGTGGTGAGCTGGCCCAGCCAGCCATTGGGCGTGCTGCTCTGCTGCAGCTGGGGTCCAGGCCCGGTGCCCTCCAGCACCAGATCCACCCCATCGGGCTGGCGACGCACCTTCAACTGCAGGCTGCCGCCACTCTCCTGAATCGAGGCGCCACTGGCCGGCCTGGTGGCCGCAGATCCGGCAGGCACCGCGATGGGCTGGGCGGAAGCGCTGATCAGGGGATCCGCAACTAGAGGAACGGTCAGGCCCACCATCCAGGCCAGGACCTGCCCCTTGCGCCGCCGTACCATCACAGACCCATGCTCCGGCGGATGGTAACGGCAACAGGCGCGAGTCGCCAGTTTGTCGTCCATGGGCCTACGGAGCGGAGCGGAAGTAGGTGGCCACGCTGACCTTGAGTTGCACCGGCTGCACCGGCACAGGTTGGCCTGGGGCTGGCTGGGTTTTCTGGTCTTCAACGGACAGCTGCAGGTTGCGCTGCACCACCAGGACGTTCAACTTCTCCAACTGGCGCATGAAGGTCAGCAGGGCCGGGTACGGGCCAGACGCGCTGACCAGTTGCTCCTGCTTCGACACCCCGGGGCTCAGCAGGGGGTCGGCACCGGCCGGGGGGGGCTCGGGCTTCTCGCCCGGCTTGGCCTGGGCCGGCTTGGCCTGGTCGGCCTTGGCCGCGACCGCAGCGGCGCTCAGGGGCTCAAACAGCGAGAGTTTCACGCCGCTGGCAGAGGCCAGCCGATCCACCTGGGCCATGAACGTGGCAATGGTGCCGCTGCCGGCGATCAGCTGTAGCACCACCGCCTGTTGGCGCTGGGCTGTCTCCACGCCCTGGGCCTCGAGCTCCAGCTGGCGGGTGAGCAGGGGCAGCTGGGCCTGCAGCCCCTGCAGTTCCGCCACCCGGTTGCGGGCCACCTGGACCTGCCGCCACTGGGGCAGGATCAGCAGCAGCGCGATGGTGGCCGCCACGGCCGCCCCCAGGGCGGCCGGCGCAGCCAGCAACAGCTGCGCTCGGGTCAGGGACACCTGGTTCATCGCAGCACCCCCTGCCGCTGCAGTTGCTGCAGCCGGGCCGCCATGCCGTCTGCGCCCAGCAGGCGCAGGGCGGTGAGCTCACTGACCCGGCCGGCTGGGCTGAAACTGGCGCTGAGCTCGAACGCCACGGGCCCGAGGGGGATGGGGGCACCGGGTGGGGGTTGGGTTTTGAGCTCCTCGCGGCTGGCCTTGATCAACTGGATCTTGCTGGGATCCAACAGGGGTGAACCCTGCAGTCCGAGCTCCAGGGCATTGATCCGCTCAAAGGCACTGGGACCCACGGCCTGGCCCTTCAGCAGAAGCTTCTGGCCATCCACCCGGGCATTGGTGAGCTGGATGCCCAGGGGCGTGCGGCGCCTTAGGTCCTCCATCAGCGCCGAGCCGGAGCGCACCGCCACCAGGGCCCGAGCCAGGTCCGTGCTGGCTCGCTCGATCCTCTGTCGCTGGGAGCGTTGCTCCTTGATCCGGCCCTGGAGGGTATCGAAGCGGCCCTGCACCTCATCGAGGCGCGCCACCTCCGCCTCCGTGGCGCGGTTGAACAGCAACATCAGCCCGGAGGCCAGCAGGGCCACCAGCACCAGGGCGCCGCCCAGCACCGCCCCCTGCATCAGGGGCACCAACGGATCACTGCTGTCGGGGTCGGGTTCGCCCCGCTGGGTCCGGCGCTCCCCCAGCAGATCGAGATTGCCGAAGGTCACTGCCAGCCCATGCAAAGTTTCAAGCCCGCCAGCCGCAGATCCGCCAGGCCACCGGGCTGCGGGGGCTGCCAGCGCTCCGGCACCAGGGGCCCCAGCAGGCGCTGGAGGTCAGCCTCCGCCGCGGTGATGGACTCCTCGGGACCATAGAGGCACCAGCTCGCCTGGGGCTGATCGCCACGGGGCTGATCGCCACGGTGCTGGCGCCAGAAGCGGCGACAGCGCAGCAATGCCTCCTCCAGCTGGGGATCCAGGCCATCCCGGCGCCGCTGCCCCGGCAGGGTCCAGTCAGCGCAGGGCACCCCGGCAGCCAGCAGCCACAACCGCGCGTAGTCCCGCTTCAGCTCCAGAAACCAGCGCTCCTGATCCTCGTCCGCCGTCCGGGTGCCCGCTGGCGCCAGCATCTGCCACTCGCACACCTGGGCCGGCAACAGCCGCTGAAACTGCACCCCCGCCAGCTCGAACACCTCCACCCATCCGTCCACCAGCCGCCGCGGCGCGGCCACCAGCAGGGAGCGGGCCGGGGTCCCCGGCAGCGGCTCCACCGCGAGGTACACGTCGCTGAGGGTCCAGGGGATCCCCAGATCCGGGGCGAGCAGGCGCAGCTCGGTGCTGCCGCTCTCCGGCATCTGGCCATGGGGCCAGCTCACCACGCGCCAGTGGCAGGCCTGCAATGGCAGGCAGGCACTCACCTTGGCTCCGGCCAGGTTCAGCTCCAGCAACAGATCGCCGATCAGGTCGCCGATGGCCTCGATCTCCTGGGGCTGCCCCTGGCGACAGGTGCCCGGTGGCAAGGGCACGTCGATCAGCTCCCCCTTGGCCCCCACGACCGCACCCTGGAGGCCGCCGTCGTGAATCGCCAGCACCACCCGCTTGGCCAGCACCTGGGTGCGGAAATCGGCCAATCCCAGCCGTGCCGCATCGAAGGTCTCCTTCAGTTTGGCGGGAATCTCCTCAACGTTCATGCCGGAACCTGCTCCACTTTATGGTAAGCCGTGGGCCAATTCATGCCGTGCCGCGTTAGTTCACAGGGCATGGTGAGTGGCCAGGCATCGTGGGTTCGGAGGCACCATCAGTTCATGGTCGTGGTCATGGTCAGGACTAGGGAAGCCAGGGCAGGGCGGAACCCACGGCCTGACCGATATGCACCAGTCCATGGCGATCCAGCTGGTGCCCAAGTTTGTCCAGGATGATAGGCACCAGTTCCGGCCCTTGATAGATCCAGCCGGTGTAGACCTGCACCAGGGAGGCCCCCGCGCTGATCCGCTCCCAGGCCGCCGCCGGGGAATCGATGCCCCCCACCCCGATCAGCGGCAGGGCAGGTCCGGCGGTGGCCCGCAGCCGCCGCAGCACCTCCAGGGCCCGGTGACGGATCGGGGCGCCACTCAGGCCACCCGCCTCCTCCGCCAGCCTGCGGCCGGTCTGGGGCAGGCGTCGATCCTCCAGGCCAAGACGGTTGAGGCTGGTGTTCACGGCGATCACCCCAGCCAGCCCCTCCTCATAGGCCAGACGGGCGATGGCGTCGATGGCGTCGTCTTCCAGATCCGGGGCGATCTTCACCAGCAGGGGCGGACAGGCCGGCAGCCGTCGCAGCCGCTCCACCAGCCGCCGCAGCAGGGTCTCGTCCTGGAGATCCCGCAGGCCCGGTGTGTTGGGGGAGCTCACATTCACCACGGCATAGTCGGCCAGGGGCGCGAGCAGTTCCAGGGATGCGGCGTAGTCGTCGGGGGCCAGCTCCAGGGAGGTGATCCTCGATTTGCCCAGGTTGATGCCGAGCACCGCCGGCCGCTGGCCGGGCGGTGCCAGGCGCTGACGTTCCAGGGTGCGACGGGCGGCCGGGGCGCCGACGTTGTTGAACCCCATCCGGTTCAGGGCAGCTCGCTCCTGGACCAGGCGAAACAGGCGGGGCCTCGGGTTGCCGGGCTGGGGGTGCCAGGTGATGGTGCCCAGTTCGGCAAAGCCAAACCCGAACAGGTGCCAGAGGCCCGCCGCCACGCCGTTCTTGTCAAAGCCCGCCGCCAGCCCCACCGGATTGGCGAAGCGGCAGCCGAAGAGGGTCTGGGCCAGGCGTGGATCATGGCGCTGAAGCTCTCCCCCCAGGCCCGCCAGGGCTCCGCTCACCAGGGGCCAGTCCCGCCGCAGCGAGGCCTGCCCGAGGGCCTGGAGGCTGAGCTGGCTCAACTGTTCGGCGTCAGCCCCGTCGTCCCTGGCCAGCAGGGGTCCCACAAAGCGCCGGTAGAGCGAACCCGTGCTGCGGCTGCCGTGCTGCACCTCCCCCATCACCGCTGCTCAGCCCTGCTGTCCCAATCCTCCCCCGTGGCGCACCAGGCGCCAGCGCCCATCGGCCAGGGGCTCCACCAGCCAGTCGCGCCAGCTCCAGGCGGCCGTGCGTTGTTCCAGCTGCCGCAGGGGTTGCTCCACCAGCTGGGCCAGCTCCACCAGGGTGAGGCCATGGCCGCCCTGGGCCAGCCGATCGGCCAGTTCCAGGCGGGTGAGCAGCTGCCGCAACCCCGCTGGAGCCTGGTCGGGCTGCGGCGGCCCATCCCCCGCGAGGGCGGCGACCTGGCCGCGTGCCTCAGCGGCCGCCAGCTCCGGCAGGCGCCCCTTGGCGAAGGCCACGGCGATGGCGTCGCAGCGGTCGTTGTCGGGATCGCCACTGTGGCCCTTCACGTAGGTGAGGGGCACGTCCGGCAGCCGGGCCCGATCGAGCTGTTCCCAGAGGTCGCGGTTGAGCACGGCGGCCCCGGCGGCGGTGCGCCAGCCCCTGCGCTTCCAGCTCGGCAGCCATTGGCTCAGGCCGTCGATCAGGTAGCGGCTGTCGGTGCGGATCGTGAGCGTCGGGTGGCGCGGCAGCCTCGCCAGGGCCTCCAGCACGGCCAGGGCGGCCGTGAGCTCCATGCGGTTGTTGGTGGTGGCGCGCTCCGCCCCACCCATCTCCTGCACCGAGCCGTCCGCGAAGCGGAGCAGGGCCCCCCAGCCTCCGGGACCGGGATTGCCGCTGCAGGCGCCATCGCAGGCGGCCGCCACCACACACACCGGCTCAGCCGCCACTCGACAACCCCCGAATGTCCGCTAACAAACCCTCCTGCCCTGTCAAGTGCGGAACAGCCAGCCATGCAACGAACATATCGACGCTACCGCGCCCTGGCCGCGCTCGGCCTGGCCGGAACCGTGGCTGGCGTTGCGCTGCTGGCCGCGCTGGCCCCCGGCGCCGGTGCGTCCAGCCTGTTCGGGGCCGAGCCCCTGGCGGAGGACTCCGCCGTGGCCCTGGCCCAACCGGTGGACGGCACGCGCTGGGGGTTGGTGGTGGTGGAGCGGCTGCAGCCGGAGGCCGATTGCTGGCACCGGCAGGCCGATGGCCTGGTGGGCCTCGGCAGCAACGCCCTCAGCAACGACGCCCTCTGCAATCGCCTGCAGTCGAGCAGCGGCTATTCCCTGCGGGCGGCCGACCAGGACCTGGCCAGCCCCTGGCGGCTGCGGATTGAGGTGGTGGGCCAGCGCCTGGAGCTGCAGGCCCTCAACCCCACCCTCCCAGAGCCGATCACCATTGGCACGGCCCCCCTGGTGAGCGCCAGCGATGGCCAGGCCCTGCCGGCCTTCAGCCTCAACCCGGGCTGGAGCTTGCAGAAACGCAGCTACCAGGGCCGTCTGCTCAGCCACGTGTATGTCAGTTCCCGCGATTCGCTGAGTCAGCTGCAGGCCAGGGCCGATGGTCGTGAGCAGCCCGGCGCCGGAGCGCCGGGTCTGGCGCCGGCCCTGCCACCGCTCACCGCCAGGGCTCGCGGTCTGGAGGCCGGGATCGCTCCCGCCCAGGTGATCTCCCTGCAGGTGGTGCCCTTTCGGGGGGAGGCTGACCTCACCGCCTCGAACTGACCGGAGCCCGGAATCGTGCCACTTGCGACTCCGGCACCCGATTCGCTCAGCCCACCACAACCAGCCTTTACTGTTTTGGGGTGTGAGGAGTGGGAACGCTCTTCCGGGGTCGAAACGAGGACAGACTCCCGAAATCGTTCCACCCTTGAGCCCTGCCTTCGGCGGGGCTTTTTTTTTGCCCATCGGGCAACGAATCGCCAGCACCCTGCCAGCACTTCGCCAGCACATCGCCAGCAGATTGCTAGAAAAAAGCCGGCCTCCAGGGAGGACCGGCGCACCTGAGCAGACGGGTACCCAGCTGTACCCAGGGGGAGGGGGGGATGGGGCCGGGACTGGGACCGGCTGCCCGCTCAGCTGGGCTGCCCGCTCACTTGATCGACGCCTTGCCGCCGACTTCTTCGAGGGCCTTCTTGAGGGCCTCGGCATCGGCCTTGGAGATGCCTTCCTTGACGGCCTTGGGAGCGGCTTCCACCAGGGCCTTGGCTTCGCCCAGGCCCAGGCCGGTGGCTTCGCGCACGGCCTTCAGCACCTTGATCTTGGCGGCGGCGTCGAAGCCATCGAGGATGACGTCGAATTCGGTCTTCTCCTCGACCGCTTCGGCAGCGGCAGCGGGAGCGGCGGCCATCACCACGCCGGCGGCGGCGGCGGCGGACACACCGAAGGCTTCCTCGATCTGCTTGACAAGCTCAGAGGCCTCAAGCAGGGAGAGGGTCTTCAGTTGTTCGAGAATTTGGTCGGTTGTAGCAGACATGGTTGGGAATCAGCAACAGATCTGTGTGTGGGGCCTCAGGAGGCCGAACCTTCGCCGTCGGCGTGCTGCTTGAGCGCCCGGGCAAGACCGGACGGAACTTCGTTGATGCCCACTGCAATCTTGGTAGCCACGGCATTGATCGCGCCAGCGATCTGCGCCATGAGCACCTCCTTGGAGGGCAGATCCCCGATCGCCTTGATCTCGGACTGCGAAAGGACTTTGCCTTCGAAAAGGCCGCCTTTCGTTTCCGATTTCTTGGTGTCTTTCTGGAAGGCCTGAATGGCCTTCACGGCACCACCCACATCGCCCTTGACGAGCACGAAGGCGTTGGTGCCGCTGAGCAGGGAATCGAGTTCCGACCAGGCGCTGTTGCCGTCAATGGCACGGCGCATCAAGGTGTTTTTGGTCACCTTGCACACACCGTTGCTGGCCTGCAGACGGGTCCGCAGATCAGTCATTTCCTTGACGGTGAGGCCCTTGAAATCAAGAACCAGCGCCATTTCGGCCTCGCCGAGGAGCTGCTTGAGCTCATCGACGATCTGTTGCTTGTTCTCCAGCGTGCGGCCCATGGGAAAGGAACGGATCGGGGGAACAAGCCGGGTACGCGGCCCTGGACGCCTGAAGAATCAGGCTCGAGGCCGCGGCTTGGACCCTGACCGGTTGCCGACGCTGACCGGTGGTCAGCGCATGGAGCCGAGCAGAAACCAGACGCGTTCACCTCGGCAGGAATTAGGGCCCCCAGCCCGAAGCGCTGAAGGCGCCAGGCGAGGGCGAACCTGCTGTCTTGGGTTGGGCGCGTGCCCATCTGGCCGGAGCCAGTTGATAACCCTACAGCACACCCTGCGATGGCTCCAGGCTGCCGCCAGAATGATGTGCCCCGCTTTAGGTTCGGACCGGATGCTCAGCTTCTCATCGGGCAATACCCGCTCGGTGAATGCCAGAAGGGCGGTGCTTGAGTCTCTGGAACTGGCCGCGGCCTCCGGGCATGGCCAACCCGGAACGGTGCTGCTGTGTTCTGGGTACGGCCACGATCTGCGGGAACTGGATCAGGTTCTCCGCACTGCGTGCCCAGGCACCAGGGTTCTGGCCACCTCCTGCGCGGGCGTCATCGGCCGGGATGGACCGGGGGAGTCGATCCACGACATCGCCCTGATGGGGCTCCACGGCGATGGGTTCCGGGTGAGCCACGTGCATGGGGTGAATGGCGACGGCGCCCATGCCTGCGGCGCGGCCCTGGCCCGGGGACTGCTGGGCACCCCGCTGCCCGTGCGCATGGTGGTTCTGATGGCCTGCGGCCCGGACCTGGCCGGGGACGGCCTGATCTCGGGGATCGAGTCGGTGCTGGGATCCGACGTGGTGATCTTCGGGGCCACCAGCACCGACCCGATGCGGGGAGCCGCCACCTTCATGGTGCTCGAGGGTGAGCGGGTGCAGCAGGCGGCCTTCGCCGTCGGGATCTGGGACCCCAGCCTGGTGGTGGAAAGCGGGGCCACCCACGGGTTCATGGCCATCGACCCACCGCTGCAGGTCACCCGGGCCAGGGGCAACCGGGTGCATCAGCTCGATGGGCGGCCGGCCTGGGCCCGCTACCTGGAGCGGCTGGGACTGGAACCGGAAGCCGGCCTGGCGGCGACCCTGGCGATCGGCGCCCTGGCGGAGGCCCTCAGCCCCGAGCAGGCCGCCGCATACGGCAACGACCACATCCTGCGAGCGGTCACCGACCATTGTCCGGAGGATGGGGCTCTCACCTGCAGCGCCACCCTGCGGGAGGGCCAGAACCTCTGGCTGACGCTGCGGGATGAGCGCCGTATCTTCGACGACACAGACCGCCTGCTGCAGCGGATGGTGAGCAGCCATCCGGGCCGCTCACCGGTGGCCGTGTTCCATGCCGACTGTCTGGCCAGGGGGAGACGCCTCTTTGACCGGGTGATGAAGGAGGAACTGGTGCACCGGATGCAGCATCCCCTCTGCGGCTCACTGGGCGTGCCGCCCTGGCTCGGGCT
>JBJTWP010000266.1:0-2512 GCA_046081805.1 Cyanobacteriota bacterium | reverse complement strand
TGGTGCGGCTCTGGTCGGCGATGGCGCGGGTGATCGCCTGGCGGATCCACCAGGTGGCGTAGGTGGAGAACTTGTAGCCCTTCTCGTGGTCGAACTTCTCGGCGGCGCGGATCAGGCCCAGGGAGCCTTCCTGAATCAGATCCTGGAAGGACAGGCCCCGGTTCATGTACTTCTTGGCGATCGACACCACCAGGCGCAGGTTCGACTGCACCATCTTTTCCTTGGCCCGGCGGCCGAGCATCAGGCGGCGGCGGAACTTGATCAGCGGCATCTCCACCAGCACCGCCCACTCCTTGGTGTCGGGGTAGTGGCCGTGGTCGCTCTCGAACTGGGCCGCCAGCTCTTCGAGCTGGAGCAGATCGGCGATCTTGCGGGCCAGCTCGATCTCCTCATCGGGACGCAGCAGCCGGATCCGACCGATCTCCTGCAGGTACACCCGGATCGAATCTTCGGTGTAGACGCCCTTCGGGCCCACCTTGATGCTGGCCAGGGCCTTCTTGTCGTCCTTGTCCCTGCTGTCCTCGCCAACCTCGCTGAGGGCAATCGCGTCGTCCGCCAGCAGCGCGTCGGCCGCGGCGTCGAGATCGGGGAGCGCTGCGGCAAGGTCGGTCGGCCTGGCCTTGGCGGCGGCCTTGGCCTTGGCAGGGGCTGCCTTCGCAGGGGGTGCCTTGGCCGGCTTGGGGGCGCCGGTCTTGGCTGCCGTCGCCGTCTTGGCGGCGGCCTTGCCGCCACCGCTCCTGGGAGCGGCCTTGGGTGCCTTCGTCTTGGCAGCGGCCTTGGGCGCGCTGGCCTCGGTGGCCTGCGGGGCGTCAGGGTTAGCCCCTGGGGCGGCCTGGGGGGACGTGGCTGTTTTCACCACCACTTCTTCGCCGCTGGCCGAAGCAACCATCAGGATCTCGGGGGCAGCCTTGGGCTTGGCTTGGGTGGCGGCTGGGCTCATGGACAGAGGTGCAGGGGGGAGGGAAGCAGGTAGGCAGGTCGGCGGTGAAGATCAAGGCTGAACGCATCCGCGTCTGGACTCATCCAGGTCCCAACCCTGATGAACCCACGATGGCGTGGGGCCCCATGGGGAAGGCTGAACAAGGGCGGGGGGCGCGCCGCTCCGCCGGAACGATGACAGGCAGTCGATCAACGGGTGACGGGCACGGCGGGCCAGGGTGAAACGCCTTGGCCAGAGTGAAAAGCCGTGCCAGGTGGCGGCAGCGGTTGCGTGCGAAACCGGGTGGACGGAGACCAGGGGGGTGAGACGCGCGGAACCGATGGCCGAAGCCGGTGCAGGGTTGTCAGGGGTGGTCGCAGACCGGGAGGCCGGGAAGGGTGGGGAGCACAGGACTCCAACCGATGGCGCTCGCTTCAGGTCTTCCCACTGGTGCGGAACTCTGCGGGTTCCGACGGCAGTTGTTGAACTGCCCAACCCCCATATCTTATGGATGGCCGGAGACCTCCGCAAGGTTGGCAGCGCCCTGGCTTGAAATCTGGCTGGAGGCAGGTCGGGAGGGGCGGGTGTTCACCTATGCCAATCCCGACGGCATGGCCGTGGGCCTGGGCGACCTGGTGCAGGTTCGGCTGCAGGGTCGCCGGCAGAGCGGACTGGTGGTGGGCCTGCCCGCCACGCTGCCAGCCGAGCTGGCGCCTGAACGGGTGCTGCCGATCGAACGGGTGATCCAGGCCGCTGCCGTGGACCCCCAGTGGCGCGCCCTGATTGATGCCGTGGCCCGTCTCTGCCACACCAGCGCCTTCAAGACCCTGCGCAGCGCCCTGCCGCCAGGCTGGCTTGGCGCCGCTGGCGGTGGGCAGCGGGGGCGGGCACGGCAGCCCTGGCAGCTGGTGCTCAGCAGCGGTGCCCAGGTCGCCAGCGCAGGCCTGGGAGAGCGTCAGCAGACCGTTCTGACCCTGCTACAGCAGCGCAGCGGCCCTGTGCAGCAGGCTGAGCTCGCCCGCCTCGGGATCGCGGCGGCGGTGGTGCGCAGCCTGGAGTCCCGAGGGCTGGTGGTGCGCCAACCGCTGGCCACGGCGATGCCGGCGCCGAGCGACACCAACCGCGCCGCTCGCCCGCTCACGGCAGCCCAGCAGCAGGCCGTGGAGGCCATCCAGCGGGCTGCACCCGGCAGCAGCCTGCTGCTGTGGGGCGTCACCGGAGCGGGAAAAACTGAGGTGTATCTGCAGGCCGCCGCCAACGCCCTGGCCGAGGGGCGCGGGGCGCTGCTGCTCACCCCCGAGATCGGGCTGGTGCCCCAGCTGCTGGATCGCTGCCGCGAGCGGTTCGGCCCGGCCGTGCTGGAGTGGCACAGCGGCGTGGGGGAGGCGGAACGGATCCGCTGCTGGCGCCGCTGTCTGGCGGCCGGCGCCCTCGGCATTCCCCAGCTGGTGGTGGGGACCCGCTCGGCGGTGTTCCTGCCGCTCTCACCCCTCGGCCTGATCGTGCTGGATGAGGAACACGACGGGTCTTACAAGCAGGACAGCCCCATGCCCTGTTACCACGCCCGTGAGGTGGCCAGGCTGCGGGCCGGCC
>JBJTWP010000265.1:0-21841 GCA_046081805.1 Cyanobacteriota bacterium | reverse complement strand
CATGGAAGTGATGCACGAGCGCAATGCCCATAACTTCCCGCTGGACCTGGCTGCTGCTGCAGCGACCCCGGTGGCACTGACCGCCCCGGCGATCGGCTGAGGCTGAAGCCTGAGCCTGAGGCTGAGCTTGGTTCAACCTTGGTTGAATATTGCTCTCAACGGAATCCCGAGCCCCCGCCCCGGCGGGGGCTTTTTGCTGCGAGCGAGAACAAGCCCCAGTCGGGGAGACCAGACGCTGACCGCGGTTGCCCCTCGTCAGAATCCCGGGGTAACCGATGCTCGGGCGTGATGGCCAGGAAAGGCGGCTGGCAGGAATTCAGCAGCAACGGGGTCGGCACTGGGCCCAACGGCCGCCGGACCAGCACAGCCCCTGCCACAGCACCTGCCAGCAGCGGCGATGGTGGCCGGGACAGTGGCACACCCCGGCCACGGCAGACGGTGCGGGTGCAGCGCACCAGGGCGGGAAAGGGTGGCAAGCTCGTGACCACCATCACTGGCCTGGAGATCCCCGAGGCCGAAGCCCGATCCCTGCTGAAGACCCTCAAGGCCAGCGCCGGCACCGGCGGCACCCTCAAGGACGGCGTGATCGAACTGCAGGGCGACCAGCTAGCGGCGGCCCTGGCGGCCCTGGAGAGGGAAGGCTTCCGGCCGAAGCAGGCAGGCGGATAGCCGCCGGCTGGGGCCGGCCTGGGCAGCTCGTGCCACACCACATGGGCCAGAGCGGCATTGGGGCTTGATCCCGTTCAGGCGTCCGCTGTCCAGCGTTGACCGCTACGGCGTGCCCGTCGACCAACGTCCAGGATGGTGGATTCCGACGTTGGATCGAATGGCACCATGGCCGGTGATCCCGTGAGCCCAACCGCCCTGGCCCAGTGCCCCTATTGCGGCGTGGGTTGCGGCCTGGAGCTCAGACTGACTTCACCGGAGGTCGGCACCACTGAGTCAGCCAGCAGCGACTCCGCTGGCCGATGGACCGCCCGCGGGGACCGACACCACCCTTCGTCCCTGGGGCAGGTGTGCGTCAAGGGCGCCACGGTGGGCGAAACGCTGCATCGCAACCGCCTCACCAGACCTCTCTGGCGCGAGCACACCGACCAGCCGCTCAAGCCGATCAGCTGGGATCGAGCCTTCGCCATCCTGGTGGAGCGCATCCAGAGCAGCCTGGCCAGCATGGGGCCAGATGCGCTGGCGATTTACGGCTCAGGCCAGTTTCTCTGTGAGGACTACTACACGGCCAACAAACTGCTCAAGGGCGCCCTGGGCAGCAACAATTTTGATGCCAACTCGCGCCTGTGCATGAGTTCGGCGGTGGCGGGCTACGAGCGCAGCTTCGGTTCCGATGGCCCCCCCTGCTGCTACGACGACCTCGACCTGGCCGACCTGGTGCTGCTGGTGGGCACCAACACGGCGGAGTGCCACCCGGTGCTGTTCCAGCGGCTCCTGAAGCGCCGGCGCAAGGGGCATGGGCCGCGGCTTGTGGTGGTGGATCCGCGGGCTACCGCCACCAGCGACGCCTCCGACCTGCACCTGGCGATCGCTCCTGGCACCGATCTGGCACTGTTCTGCGGCCTGGGTCACCTGCTGTTGGAACGCCGCGGCGTGGATCAGGCCTTCGTGGCGGCCCACACCGAGGGCTTCGATGAACTGGAAGCCCTCTGGCGTGCCTGGCATCCGGATCGGGCGGCGGCGGTGTGTGGCATCGCCGCTGCCGATCTGCGGCAGCTTGCCGACTGGTGGTGCGAGGCCACTGCGGCACTCAGTCTCTGGTCGATGGGGGTGAACCAGAGCCGGGAGGGCACCGCCACCGTGGTCGGAATCTGCAACCTGCACCTGGTGAGCGGCCAGGTCGGTCGGCCAGGCGCCGGGCCCTTCTCGCTCACTGGCCAGCCCAATGCCATGGGCGGGCGTGAGGTGGGTGGCCTGGCCCAGCTGCTGCCCGGGTACCGCACTGTGAGCAATCCTCAGCACCGGGCGGAGGTGGAGCGCCACTGGGGTTTCGCTTCCGGATCCATCGCCCCCGAACCCGGACTTGCGGTGTGGCAGCAGATCGAGGCGATGGAGCGCGGCGAGCTCGATCTCTGGTGGGTGGCGGCCACCAATCCGCTGGTGAGCATGCCTTCGCTCGATCGGGTGAGGGCGGCGGTGGCGAACTGCCCCCTGGTGGTGCTGAACGAGGCCTACGCCGGCACCGAAACCGAGGCTGCCGCACACCTCGTGCTGCCGGCGGCCCAGTGGAGCGAGAAGGAAGGGGTGATGGTGAACTCCGAGCGCCGCGTCACCCTCTGCCGCGCTTTCCGCCAGCCGCCCGGTGAAGCGCGACCCGACTGGGCGATCTTTGCGGAACTGGGCAGACGCCTGGGCTACCGCGAACAGTTCAGCTACGGCTCGGCGGCCGAGGTGTATGCCGAGTTCGTAGCCCTCACCACTGGCCGGGTCTGTGACAGCAGCGGCCTCAGTCACCGGCTCCTGGCCGATCACGGCCCCCAGCAGTGGCCCTTCCCCGCCGGCACGCAACCAGGCCATGGCCAGAAGCGACTTTACGCAGCGGCATCGGCCCAGGGGGCCTCGTTTCCTGAGGCTGACCTGGGCCAGCGCTTCCCCACCCCCTCCGGCCGTGCGCGCCTCTGGGCTGATCCGCCGCTTGGACTGGCCGAGCCACCCGATGACGACTATCCGCTGGTGCTCACCGTGGGCCGTTTGCTGGGACACTGGCACACCATGACCCGCACCGCCCATGTGGCGAAGACGGCCAAGGCCCACCCTGAACCGCTGCTGGAGGTGCATCCCGTCGATGCCGCCCGCGCCGGCCTGAGCGAGGGCGGTGTGGCCATGGTGCGCTCCCGCCGCGGCGCCCTCAGCGTGAAGGTGCAGCTCAGCGTGCGCATCCGGCCCGGCACCGTGTTCCTGCCGATGCACTGGGGCGCCTCCCAGGGGGAACTGGCCTGCGAGGCCAATCGGCTGATGCATGAGCTGGGCTGCCCGATCTCCAAACAGCCGGAACTGAAAGGGGCGGCGGTGGCGCTCCAGTCGCTGAAGGATCCACCGGGGTGATGACCCGCCTGGTGAGGATCCCGGTCGTCATGCCAACAGCGGCGCCATGGTCACAACAGGCCCATGCGCCGCCATCGCCACGATTCGATTGGAGCGCCAACCGGGCAGGCCCACGGTCGCTCAGTCCACGTCGTGGGCGTAGCGGCGGAACAGGAAATCGAGGGCGTGGTTGCGGAGGTCGTAGTACTCCGGCATCTCCATCAGCCGGGCCCGCTCACGCGGACGGGGAAACGGCAGAGGAAGAATCTCACCGATTGTTGCCGCCGGGCCGTTGGTCATCAGCACAACCCGATCGGCGAGAAACAGCGCCTCATCAATGTCGTGGGTGATCATCAGCACCGTCACCTTCTGATCAGCCCAGATCCGCAGCAGCTCCTCCTGCAGCTCCTCGCGGGTGATCGGATCGAGGGCGCCGAAGGGTTCATCGAGGATCAGCAGCTTCGGTTGCAGCGCCAGGGCCCGTGCGATCGAGACCCGCTGCTTCATGCCCCCTGAGAGGCTGGCCGGTTTCTTGTGGGCCGCCTCGCTCAGGCCCACCATCTCCAGGTGACTGTCTACGATCGTTCGTGCCTGGCCGTTGCGCTTGAGGTGGGGGAACACATTGTTCACCGCCAGGGCGATGTTGTCGCGGGCGCTGAGCCAGGGCAGCAGCGAATAGTTCTGGAACACCACCATCCGCTCCGGGCCAGGATCGCGGATGCGCTCCCCCTGCACCCGCACCTCGCCGCTGGTGGGCTCCCGGAATCCCGACACCATGTCGAGGAGGGTGGATTTGCCGCAGCCGGAATGGCCGATCACGCAGACAAATTCACCCTCGGCCACCTCCAGGTCAATGCCGTCGAGCACGGTGTAAGGGCCGCTTGGGGTGGGGTACACCTTCGTGACCCCGTCGATCACCAGGAAGGGTTCGTTCGCTGTCGCCGGACCATGGGCGGCGGTGCGGGTGACGGTTTGCATCGGTGTCTGAATGGCGCGATGGGGAGTCGGCGGAATGGGAGTTAGCGAAGCGCTCTTGTGCCCGGATGGGCATGGGCGCGGAGGTAGGCGACCGGATCGGAGGGATCGAGACAGTCGCTGCCGAACAGCTGGATCAGGGAGGGCACCGGATTGGCCAGGGCATCCGCCGATCCGCTGGCTTCCGCCACCCGGTGATAGAGCTCCCGGAGTTGCACCTGATCGGCCACCTGTTCCCAGTCGTCCGGGAAGCTGCAGAGGCCCCAGCGGGCCAGTTGGGTGAGGATCCAGATCGCATCCCCCCGGTCGGGGGCATTGGCACCTCCATCGTGGAAGCGGAACATGGCCGGATCGGCCATGGGCTGGCCAAGCCCCCTGTCGAAGGGGCCCACCAGGGCGGGGCTGAGGGTCGCCGGATCCGCACCGACAAACTCGGGGCTGGCGAGCATCTCGCTCAGCTCCTGCCGGTTCTCGGGCTGATCGCACCAGCGGCAGGCCTCGAGCAGAGCGAGCACCAGGGCTTCGTGGGTGCGGGGATAGGCCGTGGCCCACTCTTGCCGCACACCGAGCACCTTCTCGCTGTGTCCGTTCCAGAGTTCGGTGTCGGTGGCAATCACGGTGCCGATGCCTTCCCGCACGGCGCGCGTGTTCCAGGGCTCGCCCACGCAGAAACCGTCGATCGTGCCCGCCCGCAGGGTGGCCACCATCTGGGGCGGCGGGATCACGATCAGCTCCACGTCCCGGTCGGGATCGATGCCAGCGGAGGCGAGCCAGGCCCGCAGGATCAGATTGTGCATCGAGGCGGGATGCACCATGGCGAACACCGGGCGCTTCTCTGGATGGGCCGTGATCCAGCGCTTCAGGCCAGCCGCCTCGCTGACGCCAGCCTCGTGGAAGCGTCGGTGGAGGGTGATGGCATTGCCGTTGCGGGAGAGGGTCAGCGCCGTCGCCATCGCCAATGGCTCCTGGCCGCGCAGGCCCAGAGTCATGGCGTAGGGCAAGCCGGCCACCATCTGGGCCGCGTCGAGCACGCCCTGACGCAAATGGTTCTCAAGCGTCTTCCAGTTGGCCTCCCGGCGCAGCTCCACCTGTTCGAGCCCATGGCGGAGGAAAAAGCCCTTCTCCCTGGCCACCACCAGTGGGGCGCAGTCGGTGAGGGGGATGAAACCGATCGAGAGGTTCACCTTCTCCAGGCCGTTGGCGGCGATCGCGGCGGCCGGCTTGATCCGCTGCTGACGCGCCCTGCGCTGGTCGTTGAGAAAGCCCACCATCTCGGCCCGCAGCGAGTAGTAGCTGGGGTCCTCCGCCGCCGTGAGCTGGCTGCGGGGGCGGGACAGGGGCACTTCGAGGATCTGGCCGATGTGGGCCTCCGGGCCGTTGGTCATCAGCACCACCCGGTCCGAGAGCAGCAGGGCCTCATCCACGGCGTGGGTCACCATCACGGTGGTCACCCCTGCGTCCTCGCAGATGCGCATCAGCTGCTGCTGCAGGTTGCCGCGGGTGAGGGCATCGAGGGCGCCGAACGGTTCATCGAGCAGCAGCAGCTTGGGCCGCAGTGCCAGGGCCCGGGCGATCGCCACCCGCTGCTTCATGCCGCCGGAGAGCTCGCGCGGGTATTTGTCCGCGGCTGGCTTCAGGCCCACCATCTGAATGTGGTGCTCCACGATCGATCCCCGTTCGGCCAACGGCTTGGTGGGAAACACGTTGTCCACCGCCAGGGCGATGTTCTGGCGCACCGTCTTCCAGGGCAGCAGGGAGTAGTTCTGGAACACCACCATGCGATCCGGTCCGGGATCGGTGATCTCACGGCCGTTCATCAGGATGCCGCCCTCCGTGGCCTGGCTGAGGCCGGCCAGCAGGTTGAGCAGGGTGCTTTTGCCGCAGCCTGAATGGCCAACCAGGGAGAGGAACTCGCCCTCCGCGATGTCCAGGAAGATGTCCCGCAGCGCCACATAGGTGCCTCCATCGCGGAGCGGGAAGGCCTGGGTGACGTGGTCGACTGTGAACAGAGAAGGCATCGTCTCAGTTCCCCCCTTGGCTCACCCGGTCTCCGACGAAGGCCACAAGACGGTCGAGCAACAGGCCAACAATCCCCACGTAGAGGATCGCCAGGATGATCTGGCTGGTGCTTGTGTCGCCGCCGGCGTTGTAGGCGTCCCAGATGAAGAAGCCGATGCCGCCATCGGCCTTGAGCATCTCCGCCGCCACGATCGCCAGCCAGGCCAGACCCACGGCGATCCGCAGACCGGTGAACACGTAGGGCGCCGTGGCGGGGATCAACACATCGGTGAGATAACTGCGCTTCCCAAGCCGCAGCACCCTGGCCACGTTGATGTAGTCCTGAGGCACCTCGCGGATGCCCGCCGCAGTGTTCAGCACGATGGGCCAGACAGCGGTGATGAAGATCACGAACACCGCTGCCAGATCGGCCTGCCCGAAGATCAGCAGAGAGATCGGCAGCCAGGCCAGCGGCGGCACCGTGCGCAGCACCTGGATCATCGGATCGAACCCCTTGCGGATGAAGGCATTGAGGCCCAGGGCCAGGCCTGCGGAGATGCCCACCACCGCAGCCAGGCTGTAGCCCATCGCCACCCGTTGCAGCGAGATCAGGATCTGCCAGCCCAGTCCCTTGGCGGTGCCGCCGTCGTCATAGAAGGGGTTGCGGATGTAGGGATCCCAGGTCTGCTGGATCACCTCAATGGGACCGGGGAAATCGCCGCCACCGATCAGACTGACCAGCTGCCAGAGCAGCAGCGTGAGCCCGATGCAGACCACCGGCGCCTTGAGGGAACCCAACAGGCGGCCCTTCAGCCGGGGTGGTGAGGCCGGGCGCCGCCTGTTGGCGGTGGTGGCCTGGATGCTGGTCATCGCGGGGAAAGGGTGAAGGAGGGATTAGGCGGCGAAGCCGGGCTCACTTGAGCGCCTTGATCTTGAGGGAATCGAGATAGGCCGCCGGTTTGGTGGGATCAAACCGCACCCCATCGAAGAAGACCTCCACGCCCCTGGAATCGCCGCTGGGGATCTCCTTGTAGCCGTTGGCCTTGGCGGCCTGGCGCCAGAGGTCGGAGCGGTTCACCCGATCCACCAGGGCCTTGCCGTTCGTGGACCTGGGCAGATAGCCCCAGCGAATGTCCTCGGTCACGAACCAGAGGTCATGGCTCTTGTACGGGAAGGAAGCGTTGCTGGACCAGAACTTCATCTTCAGGGGGCTGTTCTTCACCACCTTGCCCGTGCCGTAATCGATTATGCCCTGCAGCCTGGGGAGCAGATCGTCCACCGAAGCTTTCACGTATTTGTCCTGGGCCAGGATCGTGGCCAGTTCCTTGGTGTTGGCGGGGTTGTCCGCCCACTTCTGGGCCTGCTGAACGGCCATCAGCAGCCGCAATGCGGCATTGGGGTTTTTCTTCACCCAGTCGGCCCGCAGAGCGAAGGCCTTCTCGGGATGATCCTTCCAGATCTCTCCGGTGGTGGCCACGGTATAGCCGAGCTTCTTGTTCACCAGTCGCTCGTTCCAGGGTTCACCCACGCAGAAGGTGTCCATGGTTCCCGACTGCATGTTGGCGACCATCTGAGGGGGTGGGATCACCACCAGATCGGCGTTTTTGTTGGGGTCGACCCCGTTGGCTGCCATCCAGTAGCGCATCCAGAGGTCGTGGGTGCCGCCAGGAAAGGTCACGGCAGCCTTGAACTTGTCACCGGTTCTGTTCTTGGCGGCCAAGGTCTTGCTGAGGCCGGAGGCTTTTACGGTGAAGCGATCCTTGAGGAAGTCATTCGACATCGAGATGGCCTGGCCGTTCACATTCAGCCGGGCCAGGATGCTCATCGGCACCGGTTTGCTGCTCTTGCTGATCGCCCCGGTGGTGAGCAGGTAGGCCATGGGGGTCAGCAGGTGGGCGCCGTCGATGCCGCCCCTGGCCCCACCCAGTTCGAGGTTGTCACGGGTGACGGCCCAGGAGGTCTGCTTCTTGAGCTCCACGCCGGTCATTCCTTGCTTGGCGAAGAACCCCTTCTCCTTGGCGATGATCAGCGGAGCGGCATCGGTGAGGGCGATGAAGCCGAGCTCGACGCTCGTGGTCTCCGGTTTGCCCGGGGCCGCCAGGGCGTTAGCGACGGGGCCCAGGGCCAGGAACAGGGAGGCCCCGACGACGGTGGTGCGGACGAGGAAGGAGCGACGGGTGAG
The DNA here is from genome assembly GCA_046081805.1 of Cyanobacteriota bacterium. GTDB lineage: Bacteria > Cyanobacteriota > Cyanobacteriia > PCC-6307 > Cyanobiaceae > UBA5018. The sequence goes on along the minus strand of JBJTWP010000265.1, from coordinate 13,656 downwards.
GGGAGGCATCGATGGGGAAGAAGGACGGCGGTGATCGGGACGCAGACCACAGGAGTTCTTGACCTGCTCAGAAAAGTGGAACAGATGTCTGGCTGGATCCGGATCGACTTCCAAACGCAGTGGCCGGACCCGGAGATCGAAAAGATCGTGTCGGCGCGGACGCTGACCGACAGATGGATGTGATCACGCCGCTGCACCAGACCGCAGTGGCCATTGCTACCGATGCCGGGGCGTGCTCAGCGCAGGGCCTCGAGCAGCCGCAGACCGGAGCGAGCCGCCAGCAGAGCCCGGGCCTGGATCAGGGTGGTGGACAGGTCTGCCAGCTGGCCCGAAAACCACAGCCAGGCCGCCACATTCCAGGCCAGGGGTTCGGCCAGGGGGCCGTCGCCGGCCAGCCCTTCCAGCGCCTGGTTGCGCCAGAGCTCCAGGCCCTGCCATGGCGGCTCCGCCGCCACAACGCCGTGATCGCGGGGGTGCAGCAGGATCCGCTCAGGCTCTCCCCGGCGCAGGCGGGCGGTGATGCCGGCACGGCTGGAGGGTAGGTCGGCGGACCCTTCCAGGCCCTTCACGGTGACCACCTCGGTTTCGTCGGCGGCTGCGAGGGCCTCCCAGGCTCGCTTCTCGGTGGGTGGATGGACGAAGCCGCTGATCAGCAGATGGTCGCCCCGGTGCGGGGTCCAGAGCAGTTCGAGGCTGGCCACCGGAGGACGCTTGCCGATTTCGTCGCGGGCGGGCAACAGGCCTTCGGCTGCAGGGAAGTGGTCTGGCTGGTGGGTGAGCGCCAGGTTGTGCTGGTCGAGGCGCTGCTGTACCGCCTTCAGGCTCAGGCCGCGCCATTCCAGGCCCAGGGCGGCGAACAGCTCCGCCAGGGTCACGCCGTACTTCACCGGCATCGGATCCCCGCCGTGCAACACGACGGGCACACCGGCGCTCGCCAGCACCAGTGCGGTGAGCGGCAGCAGCGGCGCCGTGCGGCTGCGGCCGTCGTAGGGCACGCCGAAGCAGAGGGCCCGCCGGCCCGGGGTCTTCAGCACGGGCCCATGGTTCCTGTAGCTGTCGAGCATCCCGGTGAGTTCCAGCGGCTGGGGCCGGCGGATCCGGTGCGCGATCAGAAAGGCACCGAGCTGGGCGTCGCTCACGTCACCGGCGAGCATCAGATCCATGGCCTCGCAGGCCTCCTGGCGGCTGAGGCCGGTGCTGGTGTGCTCACCGCTGCCCACCCTGGCGATCAGCTCTCGGAATCGGGCCCGCTCCGGCCCGAGCGCCGCCAACCGCTGCCGCTGCCGCTCAGGCCGCTGGGTGCGGGGCCGGGGGGCTGGCGGATTGTTTGGTAACGGTTGCAACGCGGAACCTGAGTGCTGTTGCCCACAATGGTCACTGTCTCCCCCTAGGGAGGTTTCTGTGGTCTAGGTGGCTGCTGCTGTCACTGGCGTCATCCGTGAATCGCCCCGTCTGAAAATTCCATCCCGGTTGCGCATCCCTCATCGGCGCTGATTCGGGCCCATCCACTTCACAGAAGTGGGCAAGCCGAGTTCATCTTGCCTCCTGAGGTTTCACCCATGTCTCCGTCGTCACCAGCTACAGGCAACTCTGCTGTCGCAGGCTCCGGCCCCGCCCCCTCCACCCAGCTCACCAAGGTGGAGCAGGCCAAGGCCGAGCTCTGCGGCCTGGATCTGGCTCCACGGCTTGAGGAGCTGGCCAGCCAGGGCTGGGAATCCCTCGATGAGGCCACCCTCACGATCCGGCTCAAGTGGCTGGGCATCTTCTTCCGGCCGGTGACGCCCGGGCGCTTCATGGTGCGGCTGCGCCTGCCCAATGGCGTGATCAGCTCCGAGCAGCTGGAGCTGCTGGCCGATGTGGTGGATCGCTGCGGCGAGCACGGCAGCGCCGACCTCACCACCCGCCAGAACATCCAGCTGCGTGGTCTGTTGCTGGAGGACATGGCGTCCCTGATGACGGCACTGGAGCGCCAGGGCATCACGAGCCGCCAGTCGGGCCACGACAACCCGCGCAATGTCACCGGCAATCCGCTGGCCGGCATCGACCCGGAGGAATTCCTCGACACCCGGCCACTGGTGGACGGGATCCAGGCGGCCCTGCTCGGCCCGGCGGGGCCGCGCAACCTGCCCCGCAAGTTCAATGTGGCCGTCGGCGGGGCACCTGACAGCTTTCTGCTGCACAACGACCTGGCCTTCCTTCCTGCCCTGCATGAGGGGGTGCTGGGCTTCACGGTGATGGTGGGCGGCTTCTTCTCCGCCCAGCGCAATGAGCTGGCCATCCCCCTTGGGGTGTGGCTGCCAATGGATCAGCTAGACGGCCTCACCCTGGCGGTGCTGCGCCACTACGAGCGCCATGGCAACCGTCAGCAGCGCAACAAGAGCCGGCTGATGTACCTGATCGACCAGCTCGGTCTGGAGAGTTACCGCCAGGCCGTGCTGGAGAGCTGGGCACAGCTGGCGGCCGAGCTCGGCCCGGCTCAGGCCGGCGACCCCACCACCGCCGTCGCCCACGACGGCAGCCACCTGGTGACCCGCGCTCCCCGCGACGGCCTCGGCGTCCAGAGCCAGAAGCAGGAGGGCCTGCACTGGGTGGGCCTGCATGTGCCGATGGGCCGCCTCGACGCGGCGACCATGCTGGAGCTGGCGCGGCTGGCCCGCCGCTACGGCTCCGCTGAGCTGAGGCTCACCGAGGCCCAGAACGCCCTGATCGTGAACGTGCCCGCCAAGGGCGTGGAGGCCCTGCTGGCGGAGCCGCTGCTGCAGCGCTTCCGCCCCGATCCCTCCCCCCTGCAGGCCGAGGCGGTGAGCTGCACCGGCAACGCCTACTGCAGCTTCGCCCTGATCCCCACCAAAGCGACGGCCCAGACTGTGCTGGAGGAGCTGGAGCGACGCATTGAGCTGCCCCGTGCGGTGCGGATGCACTGGACCGGCTGCCCCAACGCCTGCGGCCAGCCCTACCTGGGCCAGATCGGCCTGATGGGTGCCAAGGCCCGCAAGGATGGCCAGATCGTGGAGGGCGCCAAGCTTTTCCTCGGTGGTTCGATGGATGCCGAGCCGAAGCTGGCCGAGCTGCACGACAAGGGCGTACCGCTGAGTGATCTGCCGGATGTGCTGGAGGAGCTGATGGTGGAGCGCTTCGGCGCCCGCCGCCGTTGATCATCGGCGCGGCTTCGCCAGGATCCCTTCACCCACCTCTCCCATCACCGCAGTGGTGTGATTCCCCTGGCTGACGCTCCGCTCCGTCCCGCCGACCTGCCCAGCAGGGCTGATCCCAGCCGCTGGCCCTTGCTGCAGCGCCTGCGGCGGCAGCCACAGCTGGACGTGGAGCCCTGGCTGCAGGCAATCGAGAGCGGTGCATTGCGGCCGGAGGCCGATCTGCTCACCGCCCTGGCCGGGCACTGGGGCGACGACGTTCCCCTGCGGCTGTTGCGCTGGTGGGCGATCCAGCCGCGGCTGGATCCCCAGCTGCCGCCGCTGGTGGGGATTCGGCGCGATCCACAGCTGGCGGCCTGGCTGCACGAGCAGTTGCAGGGTGATCCCGTGGATCAGGCCGCCTCCCGACCGGCGGAGCTGCTGGGGGCGTTGCTGCCCCTGCTCGGCCACCAGCGCGAGGGCCGGGCCTGGCCCCTGCTGCAGGCCTGGGTGCTGGGCGCCGTGCCCTCGGCCCTGCGGCGGGCTGCCCTGGAAGGCATTGCCGTGGGGCTGCCGGCGTGGCCCAGGCCCGCCCTGCGCCGCTGCCTGCTGGAGCTGGCTGTGGATCTGGATCCCCTGGTGGCTGGCCCGGCCGTGGATCTGCTGGCCCGTCTGCCGGGCTGCCGCCGCCAGCTGGTGCCCCTCAGCCGCCGTGCCCTTGATGGCGCCGTGGCGCAGCGGTTGCAGCGCCGCCTGGCGGCCACGCCCGCGCAGCCGCTGCTGCTGCTGGTGCACGGCCGCAGCGGCGGCGGGTTGCCAGCCGAGCTGGTGAGCCTGGCGGCGGAGCTGGAGCGTCGTCGCCGCGCGCCGGTGGTGCTGCAGGCCCTCACCGCCAGCAGCCCCCCGGACGCGGCCGCGCTGCTGGCGGGGGGCCTGCCCCTCACCCTGGTGCCCCTGCTGCTGTTGCCGGGTGGACATGTGCGCCACGACGTGCCGGCCATCGCCGCCCACTGGCGCCGCCTGCTACCGGTGCGGCGCCTGCCGTTCCTCGGCGCCTGGCCCTGCTGGCAGCAGGCCCTCGGCCGGGAGATCAAGGCACTCCAGCACGGCTCTGGGGCAGTCCCGGGTCAGCCCCTGCTGCTGCACCATCCGCTCGCCGGTGCCCTGGCCGAGCGCTACCTGGCCTGCCTTGAGCAAATCACCGGTGGCCGCGCCGTGGCCACTGCATACAGTGACGCCGGTCCTGAGGAGCTGCCCCTGAGCTTCGCCGCCCGGGCTCTGCCCCTCGTGCTCACGGCCAATCGCCTCACCGATCGGCTTGGCCATTCGATCGGCCGGCCCCTGCTGCACCGCCCCACCCTGCGGGCGGTGCTGCTCGAGCTGCTCGAGGCGCTGCCGTGAGCAAGCCGGCCCCTGCGCTGGGCACCGTGTATCTGGTGGGTGCCGGGCCGGGGGATCCGGAACTGCTCACCCTCAAGGCCCACCGGCTGCTGAGCAACTGTGATGCCCTGGTGTATGACGCGCTGGTGCCCCGGGCCCTGCTGCGGCTGGTGCCGCAGGGCTGCGAGCGTCATTTCGTGGGCAAGCGCCGCGGCCATCACTCGGTGCCCCAGCCCAGCACCAACGCGGTGCTGGTGGAGCTGGCCCGACGCTGCCGCCGCATCGTGCGCCTCAAGGGGGGCGACCCCTTCCTGTTCGGCCGCGGCGGCGAGGAGGCGGCCCATCTGGCGGGCCATGGCGTGCCGGTGGAGGTGGTGCCCGGGGTCACCGCCGGCATTGCCGCTCCGGCCTACTGCGGCATCCCCGTGACGCACCGCAGCGCCGGCTCCAGCGTCACCTTCGTGACGGGCCATGAGGAGATCGACAAGGAGCGCCCCGGTGTCGACTGGCGTGGCCTGGCCCGCAGCAGCGACGGCCTGGTGATCTACATGGGGGTGCACAACCTGCGCCGCATCGCGGAGGAGCTGCTGGCGGGGGGCCTCGCCCCCGGCACCCCGGCGGCGGTGGTGCAGCAGGGCACCGTCCAGGGCCAGCGGCTGTTGGTGTCCAGCCTCGCCGCCCTGGCCGATCGGGTGGAGGCGGAGGGTTTTGGCTCCCCCTCGATCGTGGTGGTGGGGGAGGTGGTGAACCAGCGGGTGGCCGCCTGTGCCCCCCAGCCGGCCGATGCGGAAATGCCGCTTCCCTTCTGAGCGCTTCCCCTGCTGGCCCCCCGGCGCGGCCCGGGATCGGCGCCGGCGGGTTGTGGCGCCCTGAACCTTTTGATCAACCAATCGGGGAACTGCCACGCCTTCGCGGCGTTTGTGTAGCGCTGCTCACGGTGCATGGCCTTCACGATTGGGTTGATTGGAGCCCCCCCAACGCTCGCCCCATGGCCCCGACGCGCCTGCAGCAGGACCTCCTGCCGCACCAGCTGCCGCACGACAGCCAACGCCGGGCGCCGAAGCCGGCGCCGATGTTCGAGCTGATTCCCTACGAGAAGTTCCGGGATACCCCTGCCGTTCGTTTTTTTGACATCACCGTCCCGGCGTCGAATGCCCGCGATCTGGTGATCCACAGCGGTCCGGCGATCTCACCGCCCGACGAGGAGAAGACGGGCGCCTGGCAGTTTTATCTGCATCCCCACCAGGAGGACAACCTGCTGGCCCTCCACGGCGGCCGCACCTTCTATCTGGTAAACCTGGGCTGGAACTACCCGTATCACATCGTTCGCCTGGAAACCGGCGGCGACATCCTGCGCATCCCGCCTGGCACCTTCCACCGCTCCGTTTCCGATCCGGATGGCTCGGTGGTGCTCAACCAGGCCGTGCGCGAGGAAGGCGCCAGCGTGTTGCGGGAATTCCGCGTCTACAACAGCCGCCGGATTCCGCGCCTGTTTGCCACCACCTTCAAAACGGCACCGCTGCCGAAGCTGCATGGGGTGAGCTGGTAGCCCTAGAGGCGCAGATCCAGGCTGCAGGAGCCCGGGGCGGGGCCGCGCAACAGGGGCCCCCGGTCCTGGCTGGCTGGGGGCCTGGTCCCCATGGGTTCAAAACCCTGCTCCTCCCGCGTCAGGTGCCAGCTGTGCAAACCGGTGCCGTTGGCAGCGTCGTAGAGATCGAGCCGTAGGGGCACATCCACCGGCAGGCAGGGGTGCAGGCAGGGGAACAGGGCCTCCTGGCGGTAGCGCACGGCCAGGGGGCTCTGCTCCTCCGGAGCCGGCAGGGGAATGGGTCTGCCCTGGAGCTCCAGCCTGAAGCGGCGGCGGAAGTCGGGGCTGGTGATCAGTTCAAAGCGCCGCAGGGAGCTGTCCACAAAGCGGCTGGTGCTGCCCCCCTCCACCGGCGTGTCGCAGAGCAGGGGCCAGGGTTCGAGGGCCTGGCGGATCGTCAGCTCCGCTGTGTCCTCCTGCCAGTGCAGCAGCTGGGGGAAACGCCACCTCCAGATCTCCGCAAAGGGTTCTGGATCGAGCGGCAGGCCTGCGGCGCCCAGTTCCGCCAGCACCTGCTCCAGGTCGCTCCAGAGCCTGCTGGGCAACAGGAGCTGGTCGTGCTGGGCGGGGCCCCAGTCGCGGAGCTCCCTGGGGCGATGGGCGGGCTCCAGCAGGTGCACGGCCAGGGCGCGCCAGAGCAGGGCAACGGCGTTGGTCCAGCTGGGTTCCGGCAGGGATTCCAGGGCCCGGAACTCCAGCAGACCCTGGCAGCCGGCGGTCCAGGCCGGGTTCCAGAACTTGTCGAGGCTGATCTCGCTGCGGTGGGTGTTGCCGCTGCGGTCGGCGTGCAGGTGGCGCAGGGTCTCACCGATCGCCACTCGCTGGTCGCCCGGGGGCAGCTGCTCGAGGACCCGGTGGGCCAGGTCCAGGTCCAGCCGGCTGGCGGAGCCCTCATCGGTTCGGGGTGCCTGGGACGCCGGGCCGACGCTGCGGCCGCTGAACAGGTAGGACAGACACGGGTGGTGCTGCCAGTAGCGCAGGATCCCCACCAGCCAGGCCGGCCGCGTGAAGAAGGGGTTGGCCTCCAGGCTCGGCCCCCCCAGTAGCAGGTGGTTGCCGCCGCCGGTGCCCTCCCGGCGCCCGCCCTGCTCCCGCCAACAGCGCAGGCCCACGGCCGCTGCCGCCTGCTCCAGCAGCAGGATCCAGTCGGCATAGTCCCGCCAGCTGGGGCACACCGGCAGGTTCACCTCCAGAACCCCGGGATCGGCGGTCAGGCCCAGCACCTGCCAGTGGCCGGCGCAGTCCAGCGGCAGCACGCCACTGAGCTCCGGCCGCTGCCAGGCGCTGCTGTGCCGGGCGAGCAACTGCATCAGCTGTTCCAGGGGCTCCCGGGCCAGGGGCGGCAGAAACAGCCCCCAGCCCTTCCCATCGAGCTCCAGGGTCAGCACCTGGCGCAGGCCCTGCTCAGGGAAGTGCTGCAGGGGCAGCCGCAGGCCGGCCGGGCCCTGGGCCGCGATGAGCTGGCGCAGCGGCTCCGCCAGCGGCCAGTCGAGCGAATGCCAGCGGCCCTCCTCACAGCTCAGCGGTATGGCCCAGATCCGCCGATCTTCCTGGAGGGGGTCCCGCAGGGCCAGGGGGTGCAGGCGGCAGCCAAGCCCCTCCTCGAGTTTCGCCAAAAACTTCAGGGCCTGACCTTCTGCCGGCACCGAGGCTGGCTCCGGCCTGGGCCAGAGCGCCAGGGGGCCGCCGTCGCCAGCCTGGATCAACCGCAGAGCCCAGCGGGGATTGACCTCGCCGTCGTAGCGCTTGCCGGGGCAATAGAGCAGGGTGCTGTCGGGCCAGGCCCGCCGCTGCAGCTCCTGGGCAAGGGCCCTGGCATAGCCGAGCTTGGTGGGTCCATCGGCGGCCACGCTCCACTCCGCTCCATCCGGTTGGAGGGGCACCAGGGTGGGCTCCCCTCCCATGGTGAGCTGCACGCCGGCCTGCCGCAGGCGTTGTTCGATGGTCTCGGAAGGGTGTGGGATCGCTTCAGACACGGCTGGCTCGGGCTCAGAGGGATTGGGGGGCCTCCGAAGCCACCGCTTGCAGGATCTCTGCCTCGATGCTCCAGCTCATTTTGCTCTCCACGCCGTTGGGTCCGGAGAAGCTGCCGGTGATCGCCGCGGTCAGTTCCGGCTTGGAGGAGGTGGCCAACGGGATGTAGCGGTCGTCGATGATGCCGCTGCCGCTCGGATCAAAACCCCGCCAGCCGGCGCCTGGGAGGTAGACCTCCGCCCAGGCATGCAGGTCGTAGGTTTCCGGTTTCGGTTCCACCAGGTGGTAGCCGCTGACAAAACGGGCCGGCAGGCCCACGCAGCGGCAGGCCTCCACCATCAGCATCGCCAGGTCGCGGCAGGAGCCCACCCGCTCCTTGAGGGTGCGGCCGGCGGGCCAGGCCGGTCCGATGTGCCTCTGGGTGTACTTGACCCGGTCCTGGATGATCTCAACTAGTTGCTGCAGGAACATCAGGGCCCGCTGATCGCTGCCCATCAGCGCTTCCTGGGCCATGTCCACCGCGGCGGGATCGTGCTGGCCATTGGGCAGCCAGCCCTCCAGGCTGCCGGCCAGATCGCCGTTGAGATGGCCCACGGGGTAGGGCAGCAGGGGCTCGTTGCCCTCCAGACAGGCCTGCAGCAGGGGGGGAGTTTCAGTCTCCACCAGGCTGCTGGCCTGCACAACGAAGGCCTCGCAGGGTCCGTTGAAACGGGCTCGGATGATCTCATCGCCGCTGGCGGCCACCAGGGGGTAATGACGGCCGGGCTGGGGGCTGATCGACAGCTGGAAATCCAGCAGTCGCTGGAACCCCTGTCCCCTGGGTTTGAGGCAGAAGCGGTGGGGTCCGAGCAGCACCGGCGCGCTGTAGCTGTAGGTGAAGGTGTGGATTACGCGGGCACGCATGCGGAGTCGGCGATGAAATAACGCTGCTCGACCAGATCATGGAGCCGGTTGAGATCGCTTTGCAGAGCGTCTATCGACTCATGCAGCCCGCCGGTGATCAGCTCGTCGATGCTGGTGAAGCTCCAGCGGGCCAGGGTGAGGCCGCTGAGGCATTCCAGTTCGTCGGGGGCGCCAGGCACGGCCTGGCCCCGCACGATCCTCAGGGTTTCATTGATGCGCTCCAGGCAGTAGCGCACCGAGCGCGGAAAGATCGGATCCAGCAGCAGGAAGGCGGCCACCGCTCTCGGTTCAATCGCCTGCTGCTGCGACTGGCGGAACATCTGATAGGCCCCTGCGCTGCGCAGCAGCGAGATCCACTGCAGTTCATCCAGCACACCGCCCACCTCATCGGGGGAGGGCAACAGCAGGAAGTACTTGACGTCAAGGATGCGGGTGGTCTTGTCGGCCCTCTCCAGCAGCCTGCCCAGCCGGCTGAAGTGCCAGGAGAGGTCCCGGCTGAGGGTGGCATCGGTGATGCCGTAGAAGAGCTGGCAGGCCCGACGGATGTCCCGCAGCCGTTCCTGGGGCTGCTGTTGCCAGAAGCCTTCGCTGTCCAGCATGGTCCAGTAGATGTCGTTGAGCTGTTCCCACATCTCGGTGGTGATCACATCGCGGATCTGGCGCGCATTTTCCCGGGCGATGGCGATGCAGTTGGCCACGCTGTGGGGATTGGCCTCCGCCCGCACCAGAAACTCGACCACCTGCTCGGGCCCACCTGCCGGGTAGAGCCGATCAAATAACTCCCGATCACCACTGACATCGATCAGGGGCAGCCAGGGCTCGGCGCTGCCGGGGGGGCAGTCGAGGGCCATGGCCTCACTGACCTCCACGAAGCGGGAGATGTTCTCCGCCCGCTCCACGTAGCGGTTGATCCAGTAGAGCGAATCGGCGACACGGCTCAGCATGGTTGCTCGGCCACGATCCAGGTGTCCTTGCAGCCTCCCCCCTGGGAGGAGTTCACCACCAGCGATCCCCGGCGCAGGGCAACCCGGGTGAGGCCGCCGGGGCTCACCCAGGCGCCCCTGCCGCGCAGCACGTATGGCCGCAGATCTACGTGGCATGGGAACAGTTCACCCTCGCTCAGCGACGGCACGGTGGAGAGCTCCAGGGTGGGCTGGGCGATGTAATTGCGCGGATCGGCCTGGATTTTGGCATTGAATTCAGCGATTTCCTCCGGGCTGGCATGGGGACCTATCAGCATGCCGTAGCCGCCCGCCTCAGCCACCGCCTTGACCACCAGCTCTCCCAGGTGGGCCAGCACATAGGCCCGGTCCTCCTGGCGGGAACAGAGGTAGGTGGGCACATTCTCGATGATCGGCTCCTCGCCCAGGTAGTAGCGGATCATCTCCGGCACGTAGGCATAGATCAGTTTGTCGTCGGCGACGCCGGTGCCAGGGGCGTTGGCGATCGCCACCCGACCGGCCCGGTAGGCCGCCATCAGGCCCCGAACCCCCAGCATCGAATCGCTGCGGAATACGGCAGGATCGAGGAAATCGTCATCGATGCGCCGGTAGATCACATCCACCTGCTCCAGGCCGGCCGTGCTGCGCATCCACACCCGATCGTCCTGGCAGATCAGGTCGCGGCCCTCCACCAGCTGGATACCCATCTGCTGGGCCAGGTAGCTGTGCTCGAAGTAGGCACTGTTGAAAACCCCCGGGGTGAGCAGCACCACCTTGGGGGTATCGGTCCAGGGGGCCAGCTGCCTTAAGGTCTGCAGCAGGCGGGAGGGGTAATCGTCGATCGGTTGCACGGTGCGTCCTGAGAAGAGGCTCGGGAACATCCGCTTCATCACCCGGCGATTTTCCAGGAAGTAGGCGACGCCGGACGGGCAGCGCAGGTTGTCCTCCAGCACCCGCCAGCTGCCCTGGCCATCGCGCACCAGGTCGAGGCCTGAGATGTGGCACCAGCGGCCGAGCGGCGGCGGGCAGCCCAGCAGCTGGGGTCGCCAGCCCTGGGAGCTCTCCACGTCGTCGCGGGGCACGATGCCGTCGCGCAGGATCCGCTGGTCGCCGTACACATCCGCCAGGAACTGGTCGATCGCCTCCAGCCTCTGGATCAGGCCGCGCTCCAGCCGTTGCCACTCCTCGCTGCTGATCAGGCGCGGCAGGGGATCGAAGGGCAGAATCCGCTCCACGCCGTCATGGCCCGAGCCATTGAGGCGAAAGGTGGCCCCCAGGCGCCGCAGCAACACGCCGGCCGCCGCGTGGTTGCGGTTCAGCTCATCCAGGCCCAGCCGGCCCAGGGAATCCATCAGGGGCCGCAGGGCACGGCGCGGCTCATCCGTACCCGTGAAGTATTCGTCGTAGCCCCGATCCGGTTTGTAGGCGGTGAACATGGCGGGCACCGGTTGGCCTCCTCAGCTGAGCGGGATCATGGAGAGCAGCGCCGACCATACAGGTGGCGATTGCTACACAACCCCCTCTGGGGGGCCGGGGGTTGGGCTGGGGACATCCCCAGGTCGCCTGGGAGGCCGGCTCGCTCTGACACTGACGCTCTCAGAGTAGAAAATAGCGCTGGGCCATCGGCAGCACCTCGGCCGGCTCGCAGGTGAGCAGCTCGCCGTCGGCGAAAACCTCGTAGGTCTGGGGGTCCACCTCCACCTTCGGCAGGGCGGTGTTGTTCTTCATCGCGGCCTTGTTGATGCCGCCCCGGGTGTTGATCACGGGCACGCAGGGGCGGCTCAGACCGAGCTGGCGCGGCACGTCGGCATCGAGGGCCGCCTGGCTGAGGAAGGTGAGGCAGCTGGGGGCCAGGGCCTTGCCATAGGCGGCGAACATCGGCCGGCCATGCACCGGGCCGGGGGTGGGGATCGAGGCGTTGGCATCGCCCATCTGGGCCCACACGATCGTGCCGCCCTTGAGCACCAGCTCCGGCTTCACCCCGAAGAAGCCCGGCTTCCACAGCACCAGGTCGGCCAGCTTGCCCACCTCCACCGAGCCCACCTGGTGGTCGATGCCGTGCACGATCGCCGGGTTGATCGTGACTTTGGCGATGTAGCGCTTCAGGCGCGTGTTGTCGTTGCGCTCGCTGTCTCCGACCAGCGGGCCCCGCTGCACCTTCATCTTGTGGGCGGTCTGGAAGGTGCGGATGATCACCTCCCCCACCCGGCCCATCGCCTGGGAGTCACTGGCGATCAGCGAGAAGGCGCCGAGGTCGTGGAGGATGTCCTCGGCGGCGATGGTTTCGCGCCGGATCCGTGATTCGGCGAAGGCCACATCCTCCGGAATCCGGGGATCGAGGTGGTGGCACACCATCAGCATGTCGAGGTGCTCCTCGAGCGTGTTGCGGGTGTAGGGCCGGGTGGGGTTGGTGGAGCTGGGCAGCACGTTGGCCTCGCCGCAGATCCGGATGATGTCGGGGGCATGGCCGCCGCCGGCGCCCTCGGTGTGGAAGGTGTGGATGGTGCGACCGCCGATGGCGCGGATCGTGTCCTCCACGAAGCCGGCCTCGTTGAGGGTGTCGGAGTGGATCGCCACCTGGATGTCGAAGCGGTCGGCCACCGTGAGGCAGCAGTCGATCGCCGCTGGGGTGGTGCCCCAGTCCTCATGCAGCTTCAGGGTGATGGCGCCGGCGCGGATCTGCTCCTCGAGGGCCTCGGGGGTGCTGGCGTTGCCCTTGCCGAAGAAGCCCAGGTTCACCGGCAGTCCCTCCGCCGCCTGCAGCATGCGGGCCATGTGGAAGGCGCCGGGGGTGCAGGTGGTGGCGTTGGTGCCGGTGGCCGGCCCGGTGCCGCCCCCCAACAATGTGGTGACGCCGCTGGCCAGGGCGGTCTCCACCTGCTGCGGACAGATGAAATGGATGTGGGTGTCGATGCCCCCGGCGGTGAGGATGTGGCCCTCCCCGGCGATCGCCTCGGTGCCCGGCCCCACCACGATGGTGACCCCCGCCTGGGTGTCGGGGTTGCCGGCCTTGCCGATCGCCACGATGCGGCCATCGCGCAGGCCGATGTCGGCCTTGACAATCCCCCACCAGTCGAGGATCAGGGCGTTGGTGATCACGGTGTCCACCGCCCCGTCGGCCCGGGTGGTCTGGGCCTGGCCCATGCCGTCGCGGATCACCTTGCCGCCGCCGAACTTCACCTCATCGCCGTAGACCGTGAAATCCTTCTCCACCTCGAGGATCAGCTCGGTGTCGGCCAGCCGCAGCCGGTCGCCGGTGGTGGGGCCGTAGGTCTCGGCGTAGGCGCGGCGGGAGAGGCGGTAGGACATGGCGGTGGGCCGGGGGCACGGCGGGGATGGAGGTGCGGGGCGGGCGTGACAGGACTGCGCGCGCTAGTCGAGCGGGCCGTTCACCAGGCCGTTGAAGCCGAACACGCGGCGGGCGCCGGCAAAGGGCACCAGCTGCACCTCGCGGCTGTCGCCCGGCTCGAAGCGGATCGCCGTGCCGGCCGGGATGTCGAGCCGCTGGCCGCGGGCGGCGTCGCGATCGAAGCGCAGGGCGCTGTTGGCCTCGTGGAAGTGGAAGTGGGAGCCCACCTGCACGGGCCGGTCGCCCGTGTTGGCCACCGTGATCGTGGTGACGGGCCGGCCGGCGTTGAGCTGGAGTTCGCCGGGTTCGGGCAGCAGTTCGCCGGGAATCAGGGGGGGCATGGCAGGCTCAGCGGATCGGGTCGTGCAGGGTCACGAGCTTGGTGCCGTC
>JBJTWP010000264.1:0-3756 GCA_046081805.1 Cyanobacteriota bacterium | reverse complement strand
AGCAGAGGGCCTGCAGGTTGCTGAGGTCATCGGAGCCGCCTTGGTTCCACCGCTTCGCGGAAGGCTTCGCCTACGGCACGATGTGGTCCACCTTCAGGGCCCTTCGGTGCAGAGTTTGCTGAGCAACACCCGGCGCCGCAGCACTCGCAGCGGCCCCTGGCGCGGGTGAGCACCCGGTATTTCACGGAACCGCTGATCGGTGTGCGGTGGCGGCTCCTGTGAACAAACACCTCCTCACCGCGCTACTGGCGGAAGGCATTGAGGCGCTGGCGGCCAATGCGCCAGCAGCTGGTCGCGCTCGGCGTCGGTGAGCTCGTTGCTGCCCTCCAGGGCGTAGCTGCCTTTCTCGATGCGGGCGATGTCGCTTGCGGGAGCTGGGCTGCGTCGTCCCAGCAGCTCCATGAGCATCAGCGGCTGAACCACGTGGCTCATGCGCATCCGCTCGGCGATGAACGCTCGCAGGCGCTGGTAGGCGGCGGCGGGGGCGGAGCCTGGGGGAATGCTGGCGGTGGCAGGACTGGCCAGGGCTGGTGCGGGGGGTAACGGGGAGTGGCACTTTTCAAGGGGGAAATGCGTTGCTGCCATCGCCCTGCTCCCTCCCCTGCTTTGGTCCAGCGCCCGGCTCGACCGGAAGGAGGCCGCCGGTACCACCCTCAACGTGGTTGGGCTGAGCTGGCGCTGCTGGAGCAGGCGCAACGGCTTGACAGGCCTCGACCGGGTTAACTGGCCGCGACCGGGGACGAGCCTCAGCTGGCCAGCGCACTCAACGGTGGGAGCCCCTGGGCCCAGGCCCAGCCCAGCGGACCAGGGCCTGGCCCAGGGGGGAGCAGCACCGCTCCAACCAGCCTGGCTGCAGGCGGTAGCGGGCGGCCAGCCGCGGCAGCTCCGCCTCGATGGCCGGGGCATCGAGGGCCCGCAGCAGGGGGCGCAGCACGGCCAGCTCGGAGGCACCGCCCTGGCCATCAGCAGCCACCAGCAGCCCATAGAACTGGGCGATCGCCTGGCTCAAGCCAGGATCGTCGATCGCCCTGAGGGCCGCGCACACCCAGGGCAGATCCGGCGACCCATGCAGGCTGAGCTGCTGACGCTGCCCGTCAGCTTGCGTCAGGCGCGCCATGCCGCGCTCCACCAGTGCCCACTCCTCCGGTTGGATCTCACCGTCGGCGTCGGCCAGGGCGAGGGCCCCTTCGAGCACCGCCAGGCCGGCCTCACCCCCCGTCGCAATCGGCCCGAGTACCCCATCCAGTCGATCCAGCAGCATGGACTGGAGGCGCTGCTGCCGTCGGCGCAAGGGACGCAGCAGGCCCTGGCCCAGCCAAAGCCCCAGCCGCTGGGGCCAGCGTCGCCTTGCCTGAACCATGGGGTCGGCCTAACGCTGCTCCTTCATAACAGTAGTGGCGACAGCGTATGGCTGCCAGGGCGCCACCGGGATGCACAGCGCCTGGCTGCACAGCATCGGAAGGCAAGGCATCAGGAGGCACAGCAAGGATCCCAGAAGCACGCCATGGCCCCTGAGCTGGCCCCCTCGGCGCTCCACCCGCGTTAACGACGCGGTGCAGCAGGTCCTGCGGGTCGAACTGGAGCGCAGCGAACCCGACAGTGCCAGCCAGGATGCCGAGGCCAGAACGGCGGCGGTCTTGGAGCTGCTGCAATGCTTCCAGGGTTGGTCCTTCCTGGCCATGGTGCAGAGCCAGCCTGGAAGGTCCATGGATCGACGGTGAGGGGCAGGCAGGAACAGATCCCCCCTCACCCCCCCAGCCCCAGCAGCGCCCGCAGCCCCGGCTCCAGCGCCGCGAAGGCCCGGCCGCGATGGCCCACGCTGCTCTTGGTGGCCTTGTCCAGCTCGGCGAAGGTGAGATCCAGCTTCTGCACCAGGAACACCGGGTCGTAGCCGAAACCACCAACGCCCCTGGGCGCATCGGTGATCAACCCCTCGCAGCGCCCCTCCACCTCCAGGCGCACCACCCCCTCCGGATCGGCCAGGGCCAGGGCCGCCACGAAGGCGGCGCGGCGATCCGCCGGCGGCCCTCCGGCCTCCCCTGCGCCAGTGACCGCCGCCAGCTCCCGCAGCAGCCGGGTGATCCGCTCGTCATCCGTCGCCGCGAAGCGGGCCGAATGCACCCCCGGCGCACCGCCGAGGGCCTCCACCGCCAGGCCCGAGTCGTCGGCCAGGGTCCAGCAGCCGGTGGTGCGGGCCACCGCCTCGGCCTTGAGGCGGGCGTTCGCCGCGAAGGTGCTGCCGGTTTCCTCCACCTCCAGCCCCTCGGGCTGGGGCTGCACTTCCAGCGGGAGGTGCGCCAGCAGGGCGGCGAACTCGCGCAGCTTGCCGGCGTTGCCGCTGGCGATCACCAGGGGCCTGGGCTGGGGGATGGAGAGCGGGGCGTTCACTGGGTCGGGAGGTGGCGGCCGGAGACGGGTGCGCTTGCGCCGGCCGCCAGCCTGGCCGAGCGGAGCAGTCGCCGGAAGGTGAGATTCAGCCGGGGCGCCTGCACTCCGCGCCGGGCCGGCAGCTGATGCTGCCAGTGCCGCTGGGTGGGGGGATCCATCAGCAGCAGATCGCCATCGCCCAGATCCAGGCCGACCGTCTCGCGCCGGCCGTTTTCCCCCCGCCGCAGGGAGCGCAGCTGGAAGCGGCGCGAGGCCCCGAGGCTCAGCGAGGCGATCGGCGCCTCGGGATCGAGCTCCGGTTCGTCGTCGGCATGCCAGCCCATGCGGTCGTGGCCATCGCGGTAGAGGTTGAGCAGCACCGCGTCGAAGCGGCCGCCGGCCGCCGCCTCCACCCGCTGGCGCAGGTCGCTCACCAGGGGCGTCCAGGGTTCTGGTTGAAGCAACAGACCGCTGTAGCGATACACCGCCCCCCCATCGCCCATCCAGCAGGTGAGCCGCGGCACAGGATGGCGTTTGCCCCACACCTGGATCGTCTCCTGCCGCCAGGGCACCTCGCTGCGCAGCCGCGGCAGCAGCGCCGGGGCCTCCGCCAGCCAGCCGGGCCAGTGGCGCAGGCGCAACCCCGAGCGTGCCAGGCGCAGGGGAGCTGCGACGCTCCCGGCCGGGCTGGTGCTCACACCGCTTCCGCCAGCTGCCGCGCCCAATCCAGCACCTCGGCCACCCGCGCCTCGCTCGGCGCCTCGCAGTAGAGCCGCAGCAGGGGCTCGGTGCCGGAGAAGCGCAGCATCAGCCAGTGGCTGGGGCCCAGACGCAGCTTCACGCCGTCGGTGGTGATCACCTCCTGCACCGGCGCCCCGGCCACCTCCATGGGCGGGGCCTCGGCGAGCGTTGCTTCCAGCTGCTGGCGGGCGGCCATGTCGGCCAGGCGCAGGTCGAGCCGGTCGTAGGCGGCTGCGCCGCCGCAGCGCTGCTGCAGGGCATCGATGCGCTGGCCCAGGGGCACGCCGCCCTCCACCAGGGCCTCGATCAGCAGCAGGGCCGCAAACGGCGCGTCGCGCTCCGGCAGGTGCATGCCGAAGCCCACGCCGCCCGATTCCTCCCCGCCCACCAACACCTCGCCCGCGAGCATTTCAGCGGCGATGTATTTGAACCCCACCGGCTTCTCCAGCACCGGACGGCCCAGCTTCTCGGCCACCAACGCCATCAGATCGGAGCCACTGACCGTCTTGATCACGCTGCCCTCCAGGCCGCGGGCCCGGGCCAGGTGGTCGATGAACAGGGGCATCAGCAGTTGGGTGCTGCAGAAGCGGCCGCGCTCGTCGATGGCGGCGATGCGGTCACCGTCGCCGTCGAACACGATGCCCATCG
>JBJTWP010000263.1:0-2577 GCA_046081805.1 Cyanobacteriota bacterium | reverse complement strand
GGGCCCAGGGCCACCAGCAGATCCTGGCGGCGGCAGCCGGCGGCCTCCAGCTGGCCGATCGCCTCGAGCAGGATGCCGCCCGCCACCCCGCGCCAACCGGCATGACAGGCCGCCACCCGGCCGCTGGCCGGATCGGCGATCAACACGGGCGTGCAGTCGGCGCCGCACACCCACAGGCTCTGGCCGCCGCCATCGCTCACCAGTCCATCGGCATCCGGCCAGGGCTCCCCACCGGCCGCGCCGGCCGGCAGCACCAGGGCGCTGTGGATCTGCCGGGGGCGGTGCACGCTCACCCCCGCGCTCACATAGCCGGCCAGCACCTCGGGCCCGCGGCCCTGCCACTGGCGGGTGAAGAAGCCGTGCTCGAAGTCCTGGAGCAGATCGGCCTGCAGGTAGTAGCCGCCGTAGCAACCCACCCAGGTCCAGCCGGGCAGGCTGTTGAACCCGGCGTCCGGCCGATCGAAAGGGGCCTCAACGGCTTCCGCCACGGCTCAGGCCTCAGGCATCGGGCAGATCCCGCAGCATCCAGAAGCCGGCGAAGCGCGGCTCCTGCTCGCTGGCCTGCACGGCGATGAACTGCATCCCGCCGGCCCGCTCCCGCGCCTCGGCGAAGGCCCGGGCGGCCGCATCGGCCTCCTCGCCCTGGAGATCCGAGACCAGCCAGCGATCCTCCAGCCCGGCCTCCAGCACCAGCTGGCGGCCATCCAGCTCCAGGCGCACCGGCTCCAGGCCCGCCAGCCAGCCGGCGATGGCCAGGGCCCGGCGGGCACTGAACAGGCGGATGCCGGGCACGGGGGCCTCGGGATCCAAGGGCTGGCCAGCGGGGCCGGCGGGCAGGGGCACCAGGCCGGCGAAGCCGCTGTCCCACTCCGCTGCGCTGGCCAGGGCCCCCAGCGGCAGGGTGGCCCAGGCCCAGCGCTCACCCCGGGCCGCCTCGGGCAGGGGCACCGGCACGGGCCGGATCGGGTTGGGCGGCGGAGCCAGCGGACCGGCCAGGTAGCCCTCCTCGGCGGGGTACACCTCCCGCTCCCGCTGCTGCAGCCACTCCACCAGGGCGTAGGTGCGGCGGCTGGGCACCAGCTCCAGCCCCAGGCCTTCGGCGGCGCGCTGCACCATCGTGCGCATCGAGGGCCTCCAGCAGCGCAGACGCCGCGGCGGAGCGAACCCCTGGTCATGGGCCTCGGCCAGGGCCGCCTCCAGGGCCTCCCGCAACCAGATCGAGTTGACGCTGGCGGCCGGGCAGGTCACCACCCGGCGGAAGCTGCTGGGGGCATCCCCGGGGATGGGGGTGGAGCAGATCAGCAGCTCCCAGCGCTTCTTGCCGTCGGGCTCAAGGATCGGGCGGGAGTAATAGTCAAGTTCCCAGTCGAGGCTGTGGAGCTCGCTCATCCGGCCGCCTGCTCCTGCTGGCGCAGCACCGAGCGGGCGCGGTTGGCCCGATCGGTGGCCTCGGCCATCACCGTGTCCTTGGCGATCAGCAGCTCCCCGGGCTGGCCCTCCAGCAGGGCGGTATTGAGGGCGATGCGGCCCCGGCCCGGATCCAGTTCGGTGATCAGGGCCTTCACCTGGTCGCCCTGGTCGAACACCTCGCGCAGGTCGCGCAGCTGGCCGGCGGTGACGCAGCTGTGGTGCAGCAGGCCGCTGATGCCGCCCAGATCCACGAAAAAGCCGTAGGGCTTCACCGAGGCCACCACGCCCTCCACCAGCTGGCCCACCTCCAGTTCGGCAAAGCGCGCCGCGGTGGCGGCCTTCTTCTCCGAGAGCACCAGCTTGCGGGTCTCGGCATTCACCTCCAGGAAGGTGACCCCCAGGGTCTTGCCCACCAGGGCCTCGTGGTTCTCGCCGTCCTGCAGCTGGGAGCGGGGAATGAAGCCCCGCAGGCCCTCCAGATCGCAGGTGACGCCGCCGCGGTTGAACCCGTTCACCTTCACCTGCACCACCTTGCCCTCCTTCTCCAGGGCCCGCACCTTCTCCCAGCTCTGGCGCAGGGCCAGGGCACGGGCGCTGATGGTCACCATCCCGTCGGCGTTCTGCTCGCGGGTCACCAGCACCTCGACCGCCAGGCCCTTGGGGAAGCGCTCCTTGAGGTTGGTGATCACCCCGAGGCCGCATTCCTTCTTGGGCATGAACCCCGGCGCCTTGCCGCCGATGTCCACGTACACGCCATCGCTCTCCAGGCCGATCACGGTGCCCTTCACCACCTCACCGGTGGTGCCCACGAAGTCCTGCTCGTCGAGGGCGGCGAGGAAGGCCTCCTCGTCGAAGTCGAACTCATCCACCACCCGGGCGGCAGCGCGGGGCTGGGCTGCCGGGGCGGGGCCGCCGCGCTTCTGGCGGCTGGGGTCGGGACCCAGCAGATCGGCCATGCTGAGGCCCTCCATTCCCCCCAGGTCGAACAGCTCGTCGTCGCTGCGCGACGCGGGGCGGGCCGGGGCGGTCGGGGACGGGGCGGTGGCTGCGGCGGCCATGGCGCCGGGAGCAGCCGCTGTCGCGGCGGGAGCGGCCTCAGGCTCGTCCTTCTTGATCATCAGCACCTGGGGCGGCTTGCGCACGGGCGCAGGCGGCTTGGGCCGCGAG
>JBJTWP010000262.1:0-4017 GCA_046081805.1 Cyanobacteriota bacterium | reverse complement strand
GCCGGCACGCTCATCGCCAATCACGCAGGGTTGGTCCATGCTGAAGCCAGCCAGGGGCTCTCTCAGGAGCGACACCGCGATTCGCCTGCTGGGTTACGGGGCCGCCAGCCTCACCACCCTCAGCTTCTTCCCCCAGGCCCTGAAGGTGCTGCGCAGCGGCGACACCGGCGGCAGCGGTGCCAGCTTGCTTTGTGCTGCGGCGGCGCTTGCTGCAATGGTGGGCCGAGGAGTGGCGGGGCGCTGACCAGACCCTCAGGCACTGAAGGCCTTGCGGGGGGGAATGGGATAGGGGATGCGACGGTGGCGCATGCGTCTCCACACCCGCACGAAGGCCCGGATCACCAGTTCGCGCTCCGCCGGCCCGAGCCCGCTGCTGCTGAGCTGACCATCCCGGGCGCGGGCCTCGATGATGCGACGCACCGTCGCCTGCGCCTCAGCGTCGCTGGTGCCGGGAGGAAGGGAGCGCAGGGCCGCCTCGCAGCCATCGGCCAGCATCAGGATCGCCGTTTCGCGGCTGCGGGGGTTGGGTCCCCTGTAGCGGAACAGGCCTTCCGGCACCGATGCCTGCCGTTCCCGGGCCTGGTGCAGGAAGTAGCCCATCTTGAGTGTGCCCTGGTGCTCAGGGATGAAGTCGCTCAGGGGGCCGGGAAGCCGGTGGCGGCGCGCCAGCTTGAGACCCTCGTCCACATGGGCCTGCAGGATCGCGGCACTGGCGAAGGGGTCGTCGAGCTCATCGTGGGGGTTGACACCGCCGTCCTGGTTTTCGATGAACCAGTGCGGGCCGTGCAGCTTGCCCACGTCGTGATAGAGAGACCCGGTGCGCACCAGATCGACGTCGGCGCCGATCGCCCGGGCACCCTCCTCCGCCAGCCCGGCGATCATCAGGGTGTGCTCGAAGGTGCCGGGGGCCTCGCAGGAGAGACGGCGCAGCAGTGGCCGCTCCAGATCGGCCAGCTCCAGCAACCGGGCCCGGGTGAGCAGATCGAAGAAGCTCTCCACCAGCGGGGCCAGCAGCAGCCCGGCCATCAGCAGTCCCCCCATCATCAGGGCCTCGCCTACCAGATCCAGGGGAGGGGTGCGTCCTGGGGCCCGCAGCAGGACCAGCTGCAGCAGCAACCATTGCAGTAGCAGGGCAGCGCTGGGCAGCAGCACAGCCAGCTGGAGCAGCTCGGCCCGACTGCGCTGACGCCCCGCCAGCACCGCCGCCACCGCAGCAGCAGCAGCACCGAACAGCAGCCGTTCAGCCATCAGGCCACCGCTCGCTGATCCCCAGAGCAGGGTGGCGCTGGCCAGCCAGGCCAGGCCACAGGCGGTGCCCAGCCCCTGGGCCAGCAGCAGGGTGGGCGGCACCAGCAGCACCAGCGGACTGGCCAACGGCCCCAGTGCCAGCCGCGCGGCCTGCACCACCAGCAGAACCCCCAGGCTCAACATGGCCTGGCGCGACTCCAGGGCGGGTTTCCAGCGCCGCTGCAGCAGCACCAGCACCCCTGCGGTCGCCACGGCCTCCAGGAAATGACCCACCCAGGCCAGGGGCCGCGGCCGGCGGCTCACCAGGCCGAAGTAATCGAGCACATCAAACGACTGCCGGCTGATCGGCTCCCCCTGACGGGTGATCAGATCGCCCTGGCGCACCTGCAGCGTGGGGATGCCCTGCTGGGTGATCAGCTCCTCGATGCGCCGCTGGCTGAGGGAGGGCTCGGGGCGCAGATTCGTCTGGCCCTGGATGGCATTGCTGATCAGGCGCGCCCCCAGCCGGCGAGCCACAGGCGGCTGGCCCTCCAGCTGCAGGTTGGCGGCCTCCAGCAGCTGACCTTCCGCCACTCCGCCGCTCAGGCCCTGGCTGAGCATGCGCAGCTGGGCCTGACGCACCTCGCGCTGCCAGCTGGTGAACGCAGGGCTCTGCAGGGTCTGCAACCAGGCCTTTTCCTGCGCCGTGAGCGTGATCGGCTCCACCTGCTGCTGCCGGCTGGTGGCCACCTGCTCCACCTTGCTCAGGCCCTCGTCGAGTTGCCGCTGCAGGGCCTGGCTGGCCTGCTTGTCCACCACCAGCACCGTGGTGCGCGGCAGCAGGTCGCGGCGCCGCCGATCCAGGGCGCTGCTGTCCACCACACGGGCGTTGTTGGGGGCTCGCACGGTGAAGGGCGCCGCCATGCCGGGCCTCAGGCTCGGTTCCACCAGCCAGGGCCAGCTGGCCAGCAGCCCCACCAGCAGGCAGGCCAGCAGCACACCGGCGCTGCCGCCGGGCCGCCAGGCCTGAACCGCAGTGCGGGGTCGCTCCAGCCGCAGGGCGCGCCGCCACAGGGTTCGCAGCAGCCGCTTGAGCATGGGGGAACGCTAGCGAGACCGGGTGCAGGGGGTGCCGCGCTGGCGGCTGGATTGCAAGCTGGAACCACTCGCGCTCGCTCCATGGCCACCCTGCTCGACGGCCGCTCCCTCGCCGCCGAGTTTGAACAGCGTCTCCGGGCAGAGGTGGCCGCCGGTCTCGCCCAGGCGGGCCGGCCCCCCGGCCTGGCGGTGCTGCGGCTGGGGGACGACCCCGCCAGCGGCGTGTATGTGGCCAACAAGGAGAAGGCCTGCACCAGGGTGGGCATCACCAATCATGGTGCCCATCTGCCGGCCGACACCCCGGCCGCCGAGGTGCTGGCCACGATTCAACGCCTCAACGCCGATCCGGCGGTGGATGGCATCCTGCTGCAGCTGCCCCTGCCGGTTGGGCTGGAGGCGGCGCCCCTGCTGGCGGCGATCGATCCGGAGAAAGATGCCGATGGCCTCCACCCCCTCAACTTGGGCCGCCTGCTCAAGGGGGAACCCGGCCCGCGCAGCTGCACCCCGGCCGGCGTGATGGCGCTGCTGACCAGGGCCGGCGTGGATCTGGCCGGCCGGCGCGCCGTGGTGATCGGCCGGAGCATCCTGGTGGGCCACCCGATGGCGCTGATGCTCCAGGCCGCCAACGCCACCGTGACCGTGGCCCACTCCCACACCGCCGATCTGGCTGCCCTCACCCACCAGGCCGATGTGCTGGTGGTGGCGGCCGGCCGGCCGCGGCTGATCGGCGCCGAGCACGTGCGGTCCGGCGCCGTGGTGGTGGACGTGGGCATCCACCGCCAACCGGAAGGCGGCCTCTATGGTGACGTGCGCTTCGAGGAGGTGGAACCCCTGGCCAGCGCCATCACCCCCGTCCCGGGCGGCGTCGGGCCGATGACCGTGACCATGCTGCTGGTGAACACCGTGAGCAGCTGGTGCCAGCGCTGTGGTCTGGCGCCGCCGCTCCTGGTGCCGTGAATCACCCGGCCGGGCGCCGTGCGGGCCTACGGTCGGAGAACCCTGCGATCAGGTGGTCTGAATGGCACACGCAGAGGCGTCCCAGCCCCAAGGCGTTCCAGGCCTCAGCCTCGTGCAGTTGGAGGCGGGCTACTCGACTTACTGCAAGGCGTTGAGAATGCTGATTCTGGAAGGTAAGTCGCTCCAGGCAATCCAGCGCACCCTCTGCTGGCATCGGCTGGAGCTGCTCCACCACTCCATGCCTCGCCAATACCGAGACCCGTTCATGCACTATGGCATGGTCAAGCGGTCATGGGAGGTGGAGCGATCGGACCGCCGGGGAAACGCCACGGCGGGACCTGCAGTGTGAGCTGCTGAAGGAGGTCAGCTGGCAGATGGAGTTCCTGGCGCTGGCGCTGGTGCCTTTCATTCCACGTCTTGCCTGACAACTGCGGTGTCACCTCGAGGTGCTTGCCCATTGGTGGGAGCTGCGGAGTCAGAACACCTGCCTGGCCTGGCGAATTCACTGAATGACATCAAGGGTCACGGGCACGCCTCAGCAAAAAGCCCCCGCCGGGGCGAGGGCTCGGGATTCCGTTGAGAGCAATGGTCAAACAAGGTTGAACCAAGCTCAGCCTCAGGCTCAGGCTTCAGCCTCAGCCGATCGCCGGGGCGGTCAGTGCCACCGGGGTCGCTGCAGCAGCAGCCAGGTCCAGCGGGAAGTTATGGGCATTGCGCTCGTGCATCACTTCCATG
>JBJTWP010000261.1:0-17555 GCA_046081805.1 Cyanobacteriota bacterium | reverse complement strand
TCAGTTGGGGCCCAGCCATTTCTGACCGTTGAGCCGCTGCACCAGCCGCGACACCAGCAGCGCCAGGGTGATCTTCTTCTCGTCGATCAGGAACGACTCCAGCAGGCTGGGTTCGGCGCCGGCCTCCGCCACGGCGATGGTTTTCGGGGAGCTGATGTCCTCGGCGGTGAAGCAGAGCCAGAAGCGGCGGGCACCGGGCAGGCTGCCCCGCACCATCCAGCAGCTGCTGCCGACCACAGGCATCGGACCCTGCTCGAAGCTCAGTTCGGGTGTGGGCCCGCCGTAGCTCTCGATGTCCTTGGCCAGGGCCGGCAGCAGGAGCTGGGGGACGAACTCGCTGAAGGGTCTGTCTTCAGGGGCCGGGGGCTTGGCCTTCGCTGCCGGCTTGGCGGCGGCGGCCTCAGGCGGGGCCTGGGCTGCAGCCTGGTGGGCGGTGTCGCTGTCCGGCACGGCGTGGGCAGGAAGATTGGCTGACTTTAGGAACACTGGCCTGCGGCGGGGTTGGCCTGAGGCGCTCTCACCAGTCGTCGCTGGGGGGGAGCCCCCAGCCATCCCCCACGGCGCTGGCCCCGGGGGATGGGCTGGAGGCCGTCGCCGGGCGGGGATCCTTCCGCTCGCCCGGCCTGCTGGAGGCAGGGCTTCCCTGGCGAAGCACCCGGAAGGGCACCTCCACGGTGGGTGGCGGGGCGCCGGGGGGACGCTGGGGGCCTGCTGTGGCTGCAGGCTCCGGCCTGGTCGCTGGGTTGGCTGGCGGCTGGCTGCCCCAGGACCCGGGCCGCAGCGAATCCCCTGGGGAGCGGTGACCGCCGCGGCCCAGGCCCATCCCCGTTCCGGGCCGGAGCACCAGGCCGCCAGGCGTCTGGAGGGCCGCCGCGGTGGCCGCCGCACTGAGCAAGCCGCCTCCCCCGACCGCGATCGCCAACCAGCTGCCCATCGGCAGAGCCGGACTGGTCCAGGTGAGCAGGCGCAGGGTCACGGCTGGCCGCGGATTGAGCAGGGCCAGCGCCGCCACCGCCCCCAGCGGCACCAGCAGGGTCGCCAGCAGCAGGCGTCGAAGCACGGCGTTCATCCTGACCGTCCCCCGGGCCCCTGCCAGCGCTGCAGTGGGCCGAGCTCATCGCCCAGCACATCGAAGATCCGGATCACCAGGAAATCCACCATGTCCTCCAGGCTGCGGGGCTGGTGATACCAGGCCGGCACCGGTGGGGCGATGCGGGCCCCAGCTTCGGCCAGGGTGGTGAGATTGCGGAGGTGCACCAGGTTCCAGGGCAGTTCCCGCGGGCAGATCACCAGCGGCCGACCCTCCTTGAGATGCACATCGGCGCAGCGTTCCAGCAGATCCGTGGCGACACCGGCCGCGATCCGTCCCACCGCTCCCATGGAGGCCGGCAGGATCACCATGCCGCGGGTGCGGCAGCTGCCGCTGGCGATCGAGGCGGCCTGGTCGTTCCAGCGGTGGCAGCGCAGCACCCCTGAACTCACCCCGGTGCGCCTGCGCCAGAACTGCTCCTGGGCCTCCGGTTCCCCCGGAACCTGAAGGCCGAGTTCCGCCTGCCACACCGTGATCGCACCGCGGCTGGTGATCAGCTCCACCTGTTCGCCCGCCTCCAGCAGCCGTTGCAGGGCCCGTTCGGCCAGGGGCTGGCCGGAGGCGCCGGACACCGCCAGCACCAGCGGCGCCCTGGCCTCGACCCCCATCCCTCAGGCCTCGCCCGGGTTGGGCCACGACGCCTCGGACCCTTCGTCAACCGGATCGAACCCATCGTGAACCTGATCCAGATCGGTTTGATCAAGATCGGCCTGGTCGGGATCGGGCTGATCGGCTCCCATGGGATGCGGCCTGGCCCCCTCGGCCTCAAGGGCGACGTCCTCAGCCAACTCCACGCCCTCCGGCAGGACCACCGCCAGATCGATCTGGTGGCGCAGGGGATCCACCTTCTGGATCTCCACCTCGACGGCGTCCCCGAGCATGTAGGTGCGCCGGCTCTTGCGGCCCACCAGGCGGTTCTGCCGGGAGCGGTATTCGTACCAGTCGTCCTTGAGGGAGCTCACATGCACCAGCCCCTCCACGTTGGAGGGGGGAACCTCCACAAAGAAGCCATAGCTCTGCACACCGCTGATCACGCCCGGAAGGATCTGACCGACCAGGGGTTCCGCCTGGCGCGCCTGGGCCATCGCCACCACGTCGGCCTGCAGCTCGCTCTGGAAGCGGCGGCGTCCGTTGAGGCGCTGCACCAGTCTCTGTCCGAGGGCCTCCCGGTAGGGGGCGAGCAGGCTGGGGGCCAGCAGGGGCCAGTCGATCTGGCCATGGCAGGCGTCGGAGCTGAGCTCCACGCAGGTCTTGTGGCGAACGCTGGGACGCTCCTTGCCATCGGTCAGCAGCAGGGCCAGCAGCTGCTGATTCCACAGATCGGCATAGTGAAGCGTTGGGCAGCAGATCGGCGCGATCGCCCCGTCGTCGCCCTCCAGCTGGCCAGCCAGGGCGTGGACAGCGGGGGTGTCGCTGAGCTGGATCGGACGAATCACCGCCCTGAGCTGTTGCTGCAGGGCTCGGCAGCGGTCGGTGCCGGCAAAGGCGGCGGCCAGGTCGGCGGCGCTGGCATTGCCCTCCTCACTGAGCTTCAGCGGGATCTCCAGAGCCAGGGCCGCCCGGGCGACCTCGTTGAGATCGGCGGGATCGGCGGCAGCGTTGGTCGCATAAATGGCCGGCAGTTCCAGGGCCTTGAAGTGGCGGCCGGCGGCCTGATCCGCCAGCAGGATCGCCTCCCTCAGCAGGGCCAGAGGATCGCTGTCCGTCTGTTGCACGAACCAGCCCTCCAGGGCCCCATCCGGGGTGCCCACCGCCAGATCGCCCAGGCTGGCGATCGCCGGCAACGGCAGGCCCAGATCCAGGGATCCGGCCGCCTGGCGACGCTGGCGCAGCAGGGCGACGACGGCCAGTAGGGCTTCCAGCTGGGGCAGCTGAAGCTTGAGGGCCTTGAGGGAGGCCGGAGTGGTGCGGCTGCTGGGCTTCCGCTCCGCCAGGGCCGCCAGGGCGGTCCGATCCAGGCTGGCCACCGGCTTGATCTGGCTGCGGCAGAAGCGGAAGTGCTCCATGGCGCCATCGGCACCCAGCTCCAGCGCCACCGACACGGCCGCCTGGCTCTGGCCCACGCTGAAGGCTGCGGCCCTGGCCAGGGCGGCACTGAGCAGGGGCAGCCACTGACGACCGACACAGAGGGCATCGGCCTGCTGGCGCAGCCAGAGATCGAGGGCGGTGCCGATGCCGACGCGCTCAGCCACGGCCGGGCTGTGGAGCCAGAGGGTCCAGCCACCCTCCCGTGACTCCAGGGTGAGGGCCGGCAGCGCGGGGGCGTCCTTGCCGCCCCACACCTCCACGGTCAGGGCAGGCAGGTGGGTGAGATCCACCCGGTCCTTCTCGCTCAGGGCCTTGAGGGTGGCCCGGGGAGCGATGGGCCGTCGGCTCAGATGGTGCTTGGCCAGCAGCAGCTCCAGGTCGGCCGCCTCGCCGCCATTGACCGGCAGGCTGCGGGCCACGTGGCCCTGGGGGGAGAACTGGGCCACCGGATAGCGATCGATCGCCACCTCCACCACCGCGTTCTGTTGCGGATCCAGGTGGCTGGCATCGGCCTCGGGCAGCTCCACCGCCGTCAGCAGTCGGTCATCCAGGGGTGTGGCCATCACCCGATCGCTCTGGCGCTCCACCTGGGCCAGCAGGGTGGTGGTGTGGCGCTCCAGGATGCATCGGATGCCGCCCTCGGGCGAACGGCGTCGACCGCCTTCGCGGGTCACCTTCACCAAGACCCGGTCGCCATTCCAGGCGTTGTTGAGCTGGTGGTCGCGGATGTAGATGTCCTCGCCGCCGTCTTCGCGCAGGGCAAAGCAGAACCCCTTGCTGGAGCAGCGCAGGCGAGCGGGGATCAGATCGGGATCCTCCCGCCGCAGCAGGCCGGCCTCGGTGCTGTCGAGCAGGCCCAGGCGGGTGAGGCCCTCCACTCCGATTTGCAGCTGCTCCCTGTCAGCCTTGGTGGTGAGACCAAGCGCCTTCTCCAGCTTCGCCACCGGCAGGGCCTCGTTGGGGGGAAGCTGGTCGAGCAGATCGGCGACCGTGAACTTCATCGGCGGTGGTGGCGGCAGTGGTGGCTGGGTCGAAATGGAGCGCCTGTCGAGCGCCTGGGGAGCGCCTGGGGAGCACAGTCAGCGCCCACCGCGGTGCTCGGGGGGACTGGGAACGGTGGGTCGGGTGTCGGGCGGAATCGGATCAGGGGGCTGAACCGGATGGGGCGGAACCGGAACCGGAGCAGAACCTGAGGCGGCGGTCAGAACAGCCGCACCGGCTCACGGGAGTTTAGGGATCGACGGCTGGACCGCTTCCGGCCGCTGCGGCGTCGGCGTCAGCTGTCCCCTGGCCGGCCTTGAGGATCAACCGGAGGCCGATCACCAGGAACCCCGCTGCGGCAGCCAGCTGAAGGGCGTCGGTGGGGATCACCGCCGAGAGGGATCCGCCTGCGGCCGCCCCCAGCAGGCTGGCGAGCACCAGGGCCAGGGAGCTGCCGGCGAACACGGCTCCGGGGCGGGGTGAGGTGCCGCTGATCGTCACGATCGCCAGCTGGGTCTTGTCCCCCAGCTCGGCCAGAAACACCGTGACGAAGGTGGACGCCAACAGGGCGAGCTCGAGGGAGAGATCAGGCATGGACTGGATCGGCGATCAGCCGAGGGGCAGGGCGGAGGGGGTGGGGGCGAAGTTGAGGACGGCCTGGCGGCCGAGCCACAGTCCCAGGGCCACCATCAGCAGCCCGGCCAGGCGCTCCAGCTGCTGGGGCGGGATCACCCGGGCCAACCAGCGCCCCAGCACCACCCCCACCAGGCTGGAACAGATCAGGGCGAGCGACGCCCCCAGAAACACCAGGCCCGGCCGACCTGACTGGGCCGAGAGCAACAGCGCGGCCAGCTGGGTCTTGTCCCCAAGCTCCGCCAGAAACACGGTGGTGAAGGTGGTGAGGAAGGCCGCTCCCCAGGTGCCGGAACGGTGGGCCTCGCTGCTGTCATCGCGGCCGGCGTCGCTCATGGGGCTCAGGGTTGCTGGCGGATCGCCCGCTGGAAACGCCGCATCACCCTGCCACGGCCGCCGAATTCGCTGCGGATCTGTTGCGTGCAGCAGGCGATGGCCAGGGCGTCAGGGTCGACGTCTGATCCGTTCGGGATGTCAGCCGTGGCACCGAACAGGCTGGTCAGATTCTCCACCCGGCAGAAGGAGGGGCGCTCGTCGTAGATGCGGCAGCGGCGACCGCCGGTGTCGAAGTGGATGCACCAGCCATCGCCACCCACCATCGCCAGGTACTGGAGGCACTGCTCCGGGTTGAGGGCCTGCAGCGCCTCAACCCGCTCGGCGGGATCCAGCCGGCAGCAGGCGCCGCAGCCCGTGATGCAGCGCCAGGTGGGTTGCGTGCAGGCCATCGGATCGGCATCCAGCGTGACTGGGTCCATTCAGCCATGGCCCGATCAGCCCTGGCCGGACCCGCCGCCCTGGCCCAATCCGGCCTGGGTCGATACGCCCTCGGTCCATGCACCTGGATCAGGTTGCCAAGGGGCTCAAGCGCTGTGACAACCCGTCACAGAGCCCCCCAGCTCCCGGGGCCGGGGGCCGAGCCACCCCCTAACCTCGCAGCCAGCGCCAACTCACTCGACGCAGCCATGGGCATTGACTTTCACCTGATTGCCAACTTCGGAGCCCTGGCCCTGATCACCCTGGCTGGACCGGCCGTGATCTTCATCCTGTTCTACCGCCGCGGTGCCCTCTGAGATGGGCGCCAGGCTCGCTGAGCATCAGCGTGGCTGCTCAGCGTGGGCAGTCACCTCCGTCGGCGCCTGATCCACTGTCAGCTGTCAGCCAGCTGTCAGCCAGCTGTCAGCGCCTGAATCCTCCGCCAGCGCAAGATCCTCTGCCAGCGTGTGATAAAGCGTGTGATAGATGGATTTTGGTTGCAGGCGTCGGCCCACGTAGGCGCCGAGCACCGCGCTGAGCAGCAGGCCCCAGAGCCACTGGCCATCGCCCATCAGGCGCATGGCGAAGATCACCGTGGTCAGCGGCAGCTGGGTGGCCCCCGCCAGTCCGGCCGCCATTCCCAGGGCCAGGCCCAGGGTGCTGGAGCTGTCCAACAGGTCGAGCAGACCACTGCCGAACACGGCCCCGAGGCTGAAGGCCGGGTCAATCAGCCCTCCGGGCACCCCGGCCGCGAGCGCCAGCACCGGCGCCAGGATGCGGGCCGCCAGCACCAGTAGCCAGCCGATCACCCCCAGGGGTGAGCCAGGCATCGGTTGGGGTGGCGCACCGTCGAGCATGTGCCGCATCAGGGCCTCGCCGTCGCCGCCGCTCCAGCCGCCGGAGAGCAGCAGCAGGGCGCTCAGGCCAGCCCCCAGGCCCACCCCCCAGGCCCCGGGCCGCCGGGCCAGACGCGGCTTCAGCCAGGCGGTGCCGCCCACGAGCAGGCGGGCGAACAGGCCGCCCAGCGCTCCACCGCCGACGCCGAGCGGCAGGGCCCAGAACAGCTGGAGCGGTTCGGCCACCCGCTCGCTGGCCAGACCCAGGGGGAAGAGGCCGATGCCGCCCAGGTTGCTGACCAGCGCGGCCCCCAGGCACACCAGGGCTCCCGGCCAGACCAGCGCCCGCTGGAAGCGGCCGGTGAGCTCCTCGATCACGAAGATCAGCCCCATCAGCGGGCTGTTGAAGCCTCCGGCGAGGCCCGCACCGGCGCCAATGGCCATCAGCTGGCGGCCGGTGAGCGCCGGCAGCAGGCGGGGGAAGCGCCGGCGCAGGCCATGGGCCAGCGCCGCCCCCACCTGCACCACCGGGACCTCGCGGCCCAGGGGGAAGAGGGCCACGCTGGCCAGGCTCCACAGCAGCAGCCGGCCGGCCGTGGCGGCCGGACCCAGCAGCCTGTTGGCGTGCTCGGGGTGCTCCAGGCTGAGCAGGATCTGGGGGATGCCCGAGCCTGCGCCCGCCCGCAGCCAGCCCCGCTGCAGCGTCAGCAGCAGGGGCATCACCCCCAGGGGAGCGGCGGCCAGCAGCAGGCCCGGCGTGGTCCAGCCGCCATCACGAAAGCCCGGCAACAGGGCCAGCAGGCTGTCCTGCAGCTGGTCAAGGCGGTTCAGGGGCCAGCAGGCCAGGCCCACCAGCGCGCCCAGCAGCACCAGCTGGAGCAGCAGGATGGTGGCCTGGCGCAGGTGTCGGCCCACGGCGGCTCAGGTGGCCAGCCCCAGGGCCAGGGCCGCATCCTGGAGCAGGGCCCGCACGTAGGGATGGTGGGCGTCCACGGGTCCAGGATGGGGGTCCTGGCGGATCTCCTGGCCGGCGGCGTTGCGGATCACCAGCCCGTCACCCTGGCGACGGCACCAGTAAACCCGTTCCCGGCGCTGCAGCGCCACCTCCCCCTGGCCATCGGCTCCGACGGCTGAGGCCCGCAGGGCGCTCACCTCCAGTTGCAGGCGTCGCTCCCCCTGCCAGCGGTCCAGGCGCAGCCGGTAGGCCACATCCACCACCGCCGGCACGGGGTCGGGGTCATCCCAGCGCCAGGCGATGGCGCGCAGGCTGTGGTCTGCCTGGCGCAGCTGCAGCTGCAGGTGGCCGCCGCGCAGCCGCTTCTGGTGCTCCACCCGGCAGCCGCTGCTCCAGAACAGGGGCTGGGGATGGCCGATGCCGAAGGGCTCGAGCCGCTGCAGGGCCCGCCAGAAGTCCAGGTCGATCCGCCGCAGCGGCAGCAACACCTCGGGCTCGACCGGCACCCCGACACCGCTGTTGTCCTGCCAGTGGCTGGCCAGGACGTTGAGTCGTTCGTGCAGCAGTGCCAGCTTCTCGGCGCGCACGCTGAAGCCGCCGGCGGCGGGGTGTCCCCCGAACCGCTCCAACAGCTCGGCGCAGGCGCTGAGGGCCTGATCCACGGCGAACCCCCGCGGTGCCCGCACCGAGGCCCGCAGCCGTCCATGGCCCTCACCGGCCAGCAGCGCCACCGGTGTCCCGAAGCGCTCCATCAACCGGGCCGCCACGATGCCAATCACACCGTGGTGCCAATGGCCCTGGGCCAGTAGCAGAAAGGGGGGACGGGCCTCGCCATCCGCTTCGATCAGGGCCAGGGCCTCCGCCTCGATCGCCTCGCACAGCTCCCGCCGCTGCCGGTTGAGGGACTCGCAGGCGCGGGCCAGCTCCAGCGCCCGTTCGCGGTTGTCGGTGGTGAGCAACTCCACCACCAGGGCCGGATCCCCCAGGCGTCCGACGGCGTTGATGCGCGGGGCGATCTGGAAGCCCACCGCCTGGGCATCCACGGCATGGGGCTCCAGCCCAGCCACCTGGATCAGGGCCTGCAGCCCCGCCAGGCCACTGTCGGCCAACTGCGGCAGGCCCTCCAGCAGCCAACGCCGGTTCACCCCCACCAGGGGGGCCATGTCGGCGATGGTGCCGATGCAGAACAGGTCGCGGGCCACCTGCAGGCCATCGCTGCGGCGCAGCCGGCGGCAGAGCTCGGTGGCCAGCACGTAGGCCAGGCCCACACCCGCCAGGCCCCGGAAGGGGGAGTGTTCAGGCGTGGTGGCTGGATGCAGCAGCGCCAGCAGCGGTGGCAGCGCCGCCGGCAGGGAGTGGTGATCCGTGACGATCACCTCCACCGTCAGCTCGCGGGCCCGCTCCAGGGCCTCCGTGGCGGCGATGCCGTTGTCCACGGTCACCAGCAGGCTGATGCCCCGCTGCGCCAGGTGCTCCACCATGGCGACGTTGAGGCCATAGCCGTCGTCCTGGCGGCTGGGGATGGCGGCCACGGGTTTGGCCCCCAGCCGCTCCAGCACCCCCACCAGCAGGGCCGTGCTGGTCATGCCATCGGCGTCGTAGTCGCCGCAGATCGCCACGGTTTCGCCGTTGCGGCAGCTGTGGATCAAGCGGTCGCCGGCGGCGGCCAGACCGGGGAAATGATCCTGGGGCGTTGGGGCGGCGGGCGGCTCAAGCAGGGCCCGGATCGCCTCGGCGGTGGTGTGGCCGCGTCGCTGGAGGAGCACGGCCAGCTCCAGGGGCAGCAGGCGCTGGAGCTGGGGTCCCAGGGCCCCATGGAAGGCCTCGGGATCAGGCAGGGGGGCGGGCAGCTGCCAGCGTTGCTCGGGCTTGGGGTGGAGCAGCGTGGGCGTTGACACTGGCCCCATTGTGGGGTGCCCGTGGGGGCTGGTCATCCCTAGGGTCGGGATGGATCGCCCCGGTGGCCGCCTTGAGCCGTTCCCTGCAAGCCCTGCTCTGGGATGTGGATGGCACCCTGGCTGAAACCGAGCGAGACGGCCATCGCCTGGCCTTCAACCGCGCCTTCGCCGAGGCTGGCCTTCCCCTGCACTGGGACGCCCAGGGCTACGGCGCCATGCTTCAGGTGACTGGCGGGCGCGAGCGGATCACGGCCGCTCTGGAGCGGCTCCTCGGCGTGCCGCCCGCCGCCACCGAGGTGGAGGCTCTGCAGGCGGCCAAGCAGCGTCACTACGCGGCCCTGGTGAAGTCCGGGGACCTCCAGCTGCGGCCTGGAGTGGCGGATCTGATCCAGGCGGCGGCCGACTCGGGCCTCCGCCAGGCGATCGTCACCACCAGTGGCCGGCAGGCCGTGGAGGCCCTGGCGCGATCCTGCCTGGGCTCCCTGGCGGACGCCCTGGAGCTGTGGGTGTGTGGCGAGGACGTGCAGCGCAAGAAACCGGATCCCCAGGGGTATCACCTGGCCCTGGAGCGCCTGGCGCTGCCGGCGACGGCGGCCCTGGCCCTGGAGGATTCCGGCCCTGGCCTGCGGGCGGCGCTGGGGGCTGGCCTGGCCTGCGTGATCACCCTCAGTCACTACGGCAGCCGCGAGCCTGAGGACAGCTTCGCCGCCGCCGCCGCCGTGGTGGATCGCCTCGGCCCGGGGGGTGCCGTGCTGCGGGGTCCGGCCTGCGCTGGCGACGGGGTCACGCTGAGCTATCTGCAGCAGCTGCGGGCCGGGCGCGGCGGCTCGTGATGGTGCAGCTCCCCCGCCAACCCACCCGCTTCGCCCGGCTCACCGCCGCCATGGCCACCAGCCTGTTCGGGGCGTTCCGCGGCAGCTGGCGCCGCCGCAGTGTGCTGCTGCTCTCGCTATTGCTGGGGTTCTACGCCGGAGGCAACATCACGGCCTACGTGGTGGTGCGGTTTCCCGGTGGCCGGCCGGCGATGGTGCTGGCCATCGTGCTGCTGCTGGAGCTGGTGGTCAGGCTGCGCAGCCGCACCATGCCCCCCCTTCCCGATGGTCAACCGGCCCCGTTCGGCTGGATGGTGGCGGACAACCTGCGCCTGGGGGTGGTGTACGCGGTGGTGCTGTAGGCGTTCAAGGTGGGCACGTGACAACCCCGCTCACCGCTCTCCAGCCCTCGCTGGTGGAGGGTTTCGCCCGGCCGCTGCTGGAGAGTCTGCGCCCGCTGGCCCTGGCCGGCCGCCGCCCGCTGCTGGCCCTCAATGGTCCGGTGGGAGCTGGGAAGAGCAGCCTGGTGCGCGGCCTGCGGGATCTGGCGGCGACGGCGGGTCTGCGGCTGGCGGTGGCCAGCATCGACGACGCCTACCTCCCCTGGCGGGAGCGCTGTCAGGCGATGGCCGGCAATCCCTTTGGCGTCAACCGGGTGCCCCCCGGCAGCCACGACCCGGCGCTGCTGGTGGAGCGTCTCCAGCACTGGAAGCGAGGCGGGGCGCTGGTGCTGCCCCGGTTCGACAAGAGCCTGCGGGGAGGGGAGGGCGATCGCTGCGGCGAGGAGACGCTCCAGGCCGATGGGGTGGTGCTGGAGGGTTGGCTGCTGGGTTGTCGCAGCCTGGGGACAGCCCTGCCCGAGCGATTGCAGGCGCTGCAGCCAGCGGCTGGGCCCGGGCCGCTCTCCGCGGAGGAACTGGCCTGGTTGCCGCGCTGGGACCAGGCGCTGCGGGCCTACGCGCCGCTGGGGGATCCGGCGCTTGGCCTGGTGGATGGCCTCTGGTTGCTGCACCCCTGTCGCTGGTCGCTGCCCCTGCGCTGGCGCCTTCAGGCGGAGGCGCGGCAACGGCGCCACGGCGGCGGCGCCCTCAGCGGCCGGGCGGTGGCGGCGATGGTGCGGGCCACGCTTGCCTCGCTGCCACCGCCCCTCTATCAAGATCCCCTTCTGGCAACGGCCAGCGCCGCGGCCGTGATCGATGGGCGGCGCCGCTGTCTCCACAGCCGGTTAGCACCGGCGGATTCAGCCGGTTCAGACGTGATTCAGCCCTCGGATCAGCCCTCGTCGTCCTCAGCTGCATCAGCCATGGGATAGACAAACCCCTGGGCACGGCCGCTCAGCACCGATTTGCCGATCGACAGAGCCTTCTCCGCTGCCACGGCCGCCTTGGCCTTCCACTGGGCGTGGCGTTGGTTGCGCTTGCCCTTGGACGTTTTCTTCTTGGGAACAGCCATCCCCGATCACCCACAGCCAAACGATGATCTTCCGCCTGTGACTTGCCTTTCGTCAAATCGCTAAGCTCCCTTCAAACGTGGACCCCAGTGAGCAGCAGCGTTTCGGAGCCAACCTCTGTGGTCACCGGCGCCCCCACCAGCCAGGCAGCGGCTCCAACCAGTTCGCCCGAGGCTCCCTTGAAGGCCGGGTCCCCGCAGACGTCTGCGGACCAGCAGAAGCCCGGCCAGCCCCTGCACCGGAATGGGCTGGCCCAGGGTTCACGCTCCCAGCCGCTCTCCTACAGCGCCCTGCTGCACGCCATCGAGCGAGGGGAGGTGAAGGATCTCGTGCTCTCCCCCGGCCAACGGGAGGTGACGGTGCGGTTGCGGGATGGCCGCTCGGAGTCGGTGGCGGTGTTCAACAACGACCAGCTGCTGCTGCGCACGGCGGAGAAGGCACGGGTGCCTCTGAGCGTTCGCAATGAACGCTCAGAGGCCATGCTCGCCGGCCTGCTCACAAACGGTCTGCTGGTGCTGTTGCTGGTGGCGGCCCTGGTGGTGCTGATTCGCCGCTCGGCCCAGGTGGCCAATCGGGCCATGGGGTTTGGCCGCAGCCAGCCCCGGATTCAGCCGGAGGGGGCGCCGACGGTGCGTTTCGAGGATGTGGCTGGCATCGCGGAGGCCAAGGAGGAGCTCCAGGAGGTGGTCACCTTCCTGAAGGAGCCTGAGCGTTTCACCAGCGTGGGGGCCAGGATCCCCAAGGGCGTGTTGCTGGTGGGACCACCGGGTACGGGCAAGACCCTGCTGGCCCGCGCCATCGCCGGGGAGGCGGGAGTGCCCTTCTTCTCGATGGCCGCCTCGGAGTTTGTGGAACTGTTCGTGGGCGTGGGGGCCAGCCGGGTGCGGGACCTGTTCCGCAAGGCGAAGGCCAAGGCGCCCTGCATCATCTTCATTGACGAGATTGATGCCGTGGGCCGTCAGCGCGGTGCAGGGATCGGCGGTGGCAATGACGAGCGCGAGCAGACGCTGAACCAGCTGCTCACCGAGATGGATGGCTTCGAGCCCAACGCCGGTGTGATCCTGCTGGCCGCCACCAACCGGGCCGATGTGCTGGATGCGGCGCTGATGCGTCCGGGCCGCTTCGATCGACGGATTCAGGTGGATCTGCCGGATCGGCGCGGTCGTGAGGAGATCCTCGCGGTGCATGCCCGCACCAGACCCCTGGGGGAGGCGGTGAACCTGGCCGACTGGGCCAGTCGCACTCCGGGCTTCTCCGGTGCCGACCTGGCCAACCTGCTGAATGAGGCTGCCATCCTCACCGCCCGCCGTGGGCAGAGCCAGATCGACGGCCAGGCCCTCAGCGATGCCCTGGAGCGGATCACGATGGGGCTCACGGCGGCGCCGCTGCAGGACTCCGCCAAGAAGCGCCTGATCGCCTACCACGAGGTGGGCCATGCCCTGCTCACCACCCTGGAGCCCCACGCCGACCGGCTCGACAAGGTGACCCTGCTGCCCCGGGCCGGCGGGGTGGGCGGCTTTGCCCGCACCATGCCGGATGAGGAGATCCTTGATTCCGGGCTGATCAGCAAGGCCTATCTGAGGGCGCGGCTGGTGGTGGCCATGGGCGGCCGTGCCGCCGAGCTGGTGGTGTATGGCCCCAGTGAGGTCACCCAGGGGGCCGCCGGGGATCTGGAACTGGTGACCCGCATCTGTCGAGAAATGGTCACCCGCTACGGCTTCTCCAGCCTGGGACCTGTGGCCCTGGAGGGCGATGGTGCGGAGGTGTTCCTGGGGCGGGACTGGCTGCGTCAGGACCCCCCCTATTCGCGCCAAACCGGCAACCGCATCGACGCCCAGGTGCGCAGCCTGGCGCGGAGTGCCCTGGATCAGGCGGTTGCCATGCTGCGCCCCCGGCGCGCTCTGCTGGATCGGCTGGTGGAGCGCCTGATTGTGGAGGAAACGATCGAAGGGGATGGCTTCCGCGCTGTGGTCGAGCAGTCCGAAGCCCAGATCCAGCCCGTGGCTGTCCCCGTGTTTGGCTGAGGGCAACGCCGTCGCGAGGCCCGATCAATCGTCAAAGATTCGGCAGTTCACGTTGTCGGGGTTCAGGTCGCAGAAGACCTCAAACGGCGATGGAGCCTCCAGGACATCGGGGTGACGGGCCTGAAAGTCCTCCAGCTCCTTGATCTGCTGCTCCAGCTTCCGGGCGATGGCCTCATCACCGTTGGTCTGGGCGTCGACAAAGGCGGTGCGGTAGTTCTGAAGCTGCTCTGCAATGGTGGCCATGGCCTGCCATCCACGGGGATGTCGAATTGGCGCGGAGAATATAGGCCCCTTGGGATCAGAATCCGGTCGCCCCCTGCCGATCAGCAGGCACACTGATCCATGGCATTGAGCACTTCTACCCACTGAGTCCTTGGTATGGCCAGCTGAACCGGTGTTGTCGCCTGGCACGGCGTGACCGCATCAGGTTCGTGATCGGGCGCTGCCCTGGCTGCGAAGCGCTGGAATGGCCGGCAGCCGGCTGGCCTTGAGGAAGGCCACGATGGCGGCAGGGTCAGCGCTGCCACCGCTGGCGCCAGCGGGGCGTCGGCGGTTTTGCCCCTGGATCTGATCGGCCCCCCTGGCCGGCTGGCCCTGGTCTCGCGACCACGTCGGCAGGATGGGCTCGCCCATGGCTTGGCGCTGACAGAGACCTTGCACCCACCATGACCATGGCCATGGCCATGGATCGAGGCGATCATGCACCGCAACAAAAAAGCCCCGGGGGAAGCCGGGGCTGGACGATTCAGGGTTCGGAAGACTGGATCCGGTGGGACCAGGATGGAAGCCGGATCAAGCCCAGCCCTTCTGGCTCATGTCCTCCACATAGGAAGCCACATCGGCAATATCGCCCTCGCTCAATTTGCCACCGAAGGCCGGCATCGCGTTCTTGCCGTTGGTGACCTGATAGGCGATGGCAGCCTCATGACCGCTGCTGTAGTTGGCCAGGTAGGCCTCGAGGGCGTCCTTCTTGAGGGTGCGCTCGGCGTTTACCACGTTGCCGCCACCCATGTGGCAGGCAGTGCAATTGGCCGAGAAGAGCTGACCGCCGTGGGCCACGTCGGCAGCGAAGCTTGGAGCAGCACCCAGAACGAGCGCCAGGCAGAGGGCAACGAGAGAGAGAAGACGGCGCATGGAAGGCGCTTCAAAGCACGTGCAACGTGCTGAAACTAAGGCCCGGTGCCGCCCCCTGTGACGGTGGCCCCGCAGGTTCGCAACATTTGCCACAAAGGGCCCTGTGCCCGGGCCACAGGGGGCCCCTCGCCCGATCAGCGACCGCGTCGCGGCAGACCGGCATCGGTGAACACGGCCTCCAGGGAGGGTGCGTGACTGACCAGTCCGAAGCGTTCCGGCGGGCTCACCGGCTCATGCACGAAGTGGCGCTGGCGGATCGAGAAGCGGTCCCAGGCATTCACCTCGATGCGCAGCAGCTTGATCAGCCCCTCGATCAGCCAGCCCTGCAGATCGAGGCCGAAGGGTGGCTGCCAGGTGCGGCGCCAGCGGCAGAGGGCGTTCACCGTGCCGTTCACCGTGACCGGTGCCTGTCCCAGCACCAGCCGGCGTACGGCGCCCTGGTTGGGCTCCGGGTTGGGGCCCTGGGGGCGGCTGGCCAGATGGGCGCAGACCCGGGCGATATCGGCGGCGTGGATGAAGTGGAAGGAGGCCTCGGCCCGCAGGAAGCGGGCCAGCCACAGCCACCGGGCCGCCTCCGCCAGGCCGGCGGTGAGGTAGCTGGTGGGGAAGGGGCCGCCACCATCCACCCGTCCGCCGAACACCAGGGTGGGGAATACGGCCACGATCCGCTCGGCCAGGGGGTGAGCCTCCAGCTGCTGCAGGCACAGCGCCTTGGTTTGGATGTATTCGGTGCCACATTCGGCCGCCTCCGGCAGCAGCTGCAGCTGGCGATCGAGAATCGAGGCGGTGGAGAAATAGATCACCTGCTCCAGCACCGCGGGATCTGCGGCGGCCAGCAGCTCCTTCACCGCCACCACGTTCACCTGATGGGCGCGTTCGGGATCGCCCCAGGCCGTGGCGGTGTGGATGATGCGCTGGACGCTGGCGATGGCAGCTCGATGGGGCGCCACATCGCGCAGATCCCCCACCAGCAGTTCGATGCGGGGATCGTTGGCCGGCACGGCCTTCAGCTTGGCGGGATCCCGCAGCCACAGCAGCAACCGGGCGTTGGTGTCCCGGTAGAGCAGCTGGGCAATGTGCTGGCCCACGCAGCCGCTGGCGCCGGTGATCAGAATTCGGGGCTGGGCGGTGATCAAATCGCAGCCCCAAGCCGGTCCATCACCGATTTGCCCGCTTCAAAGAAGGCCCTGCCATTCTCCTCCGGGGTACCGGGCAGGATGCCGTGGCCCAGGTTGAGGATGTGGCGGCGGCCTCGGGCCTTGCGCACGGTGTCGTCGATGCGGTCGCGGATCGCATCGGGTGTGCCGAACAGCAGGCCCGGGTCCACATTGCCCTGCACGCCGACGTGCCCCGGCAGGCGGGCGATGCCGTCGGCCATGTCCACGGTCCAGTCCAGCGAAACGATGTCGACGCCGGTGCGGCCCATGCGTTCCAGCACCCCGGCGCTGCCGGAGATGTAGAGAATCATCGGTGTGTCGGGGTGGGTCTGCTTCACCAGATTTACCACTTTTTTCTGATAGGGAGCTGCGAACACGTCGTAATCGATCGGGCTCAGCTGGCCGGCCCAGGAATCGAACATCTGCACCACCTGGGCACCGGAATCGATCTGGTAGCGCAGGTAGGTGGCGATCGAGCTGGCGAAGTGATCGAGCAGGCGATGCAGCAGCTCGGGCTCGCGGAACGCCATGGCCTTGATCACGGCGTAATTCTTGCTGCTCCTGCCCTCCACCACGTAGGCGGCCAGGGTCCAGGGGGCACCCACGAAGCCGAGCACGGTGGCTGCATTGCCGACGCTGCTGCGCAGCCGGCCCAGCACCTCCCCCACAAAGGGCGTGCTCTCGTCGGGCTCCAGGGGGCGCAGTGCCTCCACCTGGGCCAGGCTGCGGATCGGCTCCTGAATCAGGGGACCCTTGCTCTCGACGATGTCGAAATCGATCCCCAGGCCCGGCAGGGGGGTGAGGATGTCGGAGAACAGGATCACGCCGTCGGGCTTGAAGGCCTCAAACGGTTGCATCGAGATCGCATAGGAGAGATCCGGGTTCTCCGATCGTTCGCGGAAGCCGGGGTGTTTGTCGCGCAGGTCGCGATACACCTTCATGTAGCGGCCCGCCTGGCGCATCATCCACACCGGCGGCCGCTCCACCTGCTCACCTCGGGCGGCCCGCAGCAGCAGGGGAAGGGTTTCGGCCATGGGGCGCCGGCAGGGAAGAAGGTGCTCGGCAACTTAGCCGAAGGCCCCCTCAATCCCAGGCGGGGTGCGGC
The DNA here is from genome assembly GCA_046081805.1 of Cyanobacteriota bacterium. Classification (GTDB taxonomy): domain Bacteria; phylum Cyanobacteriota; class Cyanobacteriia; order PCC-6307; family Cyanobiaceae; genus UBA5018. The sequence continues at coordinate 699 of JBJTWP010000261.1, read as the reverse complement.
AGATCAGGGGCCAGGCCCCGCCTCAGGGGCTCAGGCGGCTGCAGCGACGCTGGCCTCGGCGGCATCGAGCTGGCTGCGTCTCTCATCGCGGCGGAACACCAGCACCGAAAGCGGCGGCAGACACAGATCGAGGGAGTTCTCGTAGCCGTGGATGCCCCACTGGTCGGTGAATCTGCCGCCCAGATTGCCGAGGTTGCTGCCGCCGTAGCGGGCAGCATCGGTGTTGAACACCTCCTCGTAGAACCCTTCCAGCGGCACCCCCACCCGGTAGTGGGAGTGGCTTTGGGGCGTGAAGTTGGCCACCACCACCAACCAGTGGCCGGTGAGGTTCTCACGGCGCATGAAGCTGATCACCGAGTGGCGGTTGTCGTTGCAGTCGATCCACTGGAAGCCGAACTGGTCGAAGTCCTGGCGCCACAGGGCCGGCTCGGCTCTGTAGAAGGTGTTCAGGTCATCCACCAGACGCTGCAGGCCTTGATGTGGCTCGTGGTTCAGCAGATCCCACTGCAGGTCGCCCCACACGTTCCATTCAGCCCGCTGGCCGAATTCCATCCCCATGAAGATCGTCTTCTTGCCGGGGTGGGTCCACATGTAGGCCAGCAGGGCCCTCACGTTTGCAAACTTCTGCCAGTCGTCACCTGGCATTTTGTGCAGCAGATTGCTCTTGCCATGCACCACTTCATCGTGGCTGAGGGCGAG
>JBJTWP010000260.1:0-10011 GCA_046081805.1 Cyanobacteriota bacterium | reverse complement strand
CGTGGGCAAGACCACCCTGCTCAAAACGGTGGTGGGGTTGCTGCGCCAGCGCGGCGGCTCGGTGGAGCTGGAGGGGCGTGAGCTGTCGGCGATGGCCCCGCACCAGCGGGCCCGGGGCGGCATCGGCTATGTGCCCCAGGGGCGCGAAATCATTCCCCAGCTCACGGTGCGCGAAAACCTGCTGCTGGGGCTGGAGGCCCTGCCGGGGGGTCTGGCCAGGAACCGCCACATCGATCCGCTGGTGTTCGAGCTGTTCCCGATCCTGGAGAAGTTCCTGGGCCGCCGCGGCGGCGACCTCTCCGGCGGTCAGCAGCAGCAGCTGGCGATCGCCCGGGCCCTGCTGGGCAAGCCGCGCCTGCTGCTGCTGGATGAGCCCACCGAAGGCATCCAGCCCTCCGTGGTGCTCGACATCGAGCGGGCCGTGCGCCGCATCATCGAAACCACCGGCATCTCGGTGCTGCTGGTGGAGCAGCACCTCCATTTCGTGCGCCAGGCCGACTGGTATTACGCCATGCAGAAGGGCGGCGTGGTGGCCAGCGGCTCCACCGAGGAGCTCAGCAAGGACGTGATCGAGCGCTTCCTCAGCGTCTGAGGGGCGCGACGGAAGCGTGGGAGGGGCGCGACGGATGGCCAGCCAACCTTGCCGGTCCAAGCCGCCATGGGTATGGGTGAAGGGGTCTGCCATGGCCTGCATGCCTCCGTTCACCCGCCCCGCGCTCGCCGCCGCCCTTATGACCTGTGGGGCCCTGGCCCCTCTCGTTCAACCCGCCCAGGCCCAAACCTGTGAGTTTCTGAGCCCTGTGGGCGGCGATGGGGTCACCAACATCGTCAGGAAGACCATCGGACCGGGCAATCCCTTCGGGCGGCCCAACTGGAACACTGATTTTTTTGTGACCAAGCCCTACGGAAGCTTCAAGTTCTTCTTCACGGCCGACTCCTCGGTGAGCGCCACCTATCCCATCCAGGGTTACCTCAAGTTCACCGACGGCTCCAACCTCCAGGTGATCAACGAATCGTTCGCTCCCCAGCTGGGCACCGGTCGCATGTGGGGCCCCTTTCCGGCGATTCCCGGCAAGACCGTGAGCCAGCTCAACTTCAAGATCGGCGCCAGCGGCGACCAGGCGGCCACCGGCTTCACCTACCGGATCTCGGCCCAGGGCTGCCTGTGATCGCCGAGATCGATCTGGGCCCAGGGGGAGGGCTGGGGCAAGCGCGAGCTTACGGCCACCGGCAGCATCACCAGGGCCCAGAGCGTCAGTAGCAGCAACTGGAGGGGGAGCTGCTGGATGCCGGCCGTGATGGCCAGGATGCCCAGCAGGTAGGGCCCCCACCACAGCCCATGGGGCAGGTCCAGCGGTGGCGCGTTGGGATGCCGCTTGTGGCGCCCCGCTCGCCAGCGATCCACCGCCACAAACACCGCGCCGGGGCCCAGCACCACCGCTGCGGCCCCCTGCAAGGCCTGGGCACCGCACCAGCTGATGGCCCAGGTGGAGAGCACGAAGGCCAGAGCACACCAGCCCCCAGCCCAGGGCAGCCGAAAGCTGCGGGCGGCACCGGAGCATTGGCGCCGCAGCGCCAGCAGGCTCACCGGGCCCATGGCCAGCGCCATCACCAGCGTGGCGGTGAGGAAACTCACCACCTGCTGCCAGCTCGGCCCGCTCAGCAGCATCGCAATCCCGAACACCAGGCTCAGCAGTAGCGCCGGTGCCGGCACGGCCTGATGGTTCAGGCGCTCCAGCGGCCTGGGCAGCAGGCCGCAGCGCCCCATCATCCAGCCCACCCTGGCTGCAGCGCCCATGTAGGCCATGGCGGTGGCGCTGGGGGAGATCACCGCATCGATCAACAGCAGCTTGGCCACCCAGCCAAGACCCAGGCCGATGGCGAGGGCCACCAGCGGCCCACCGTGGGCTGTGAGCTGCAATCGGCTCCAGCCCTGGCCCAGCATCTCCGGCGGCACCGCCACCAGAAAGGCCACCTGCAGCACCAGGTAGATCGCCAGTGAGATGCCCAGGCCCAGCGCCATCGCCAGGGGCACGGTGCGTTGGGGGTTGCGGGTTTCACCGGCCAGGTCCATGGCGGTGCGGAAGCCCAGCAGGCTGAACAGGATGCCGCCGCCGCTGATGGCCGCCACCATGCCCTTCAGCTCGGCAGCGCCGGCACCTGGGTTCCGGAGGGCATCGACGTTGAGGTTGCCCCAATGGCCGGCCGTGAGCATCAGGGCCAGGGAGGCCAGCAGCGGCACCACCAGCTTCCAGCTGGTGAGTCCCTCAATCCAGCGCCCCAGCCAGGCCACCCCCGCCAGATTCACCCAGGCCAGGAGCACCAGCAGAAGCGAGGCCAGCCCCAGGCCGGCAGCGCTGAGCACCTGGCCCCTGCCCCCATCCAGGGTGAGCCCGGGATAGCTGCTGGCCAGGTATTGCATCACCGCCAGCACCTCCACCGTGGGCAGCGCCAGGTAGGCCACCCAGGCGCACCAGCCCCCCAGGAAGCCGCTGGTGCGGCCGTGGCTCAACAGCGGGATCTGGGCCAGGGCGCCGGAGCTGCTCACCAGGGAGCCCAGTTCGGCGAACACCAGGGCGATCACGAAGGCCATCACGCCGCCCAGAATCCAGGCCAGCAGTGCTGCAGGGCCTGCCATGCGCGCGGCATAGAAGGGGGCGAACAGCCAGCCCGAGCCGATCGTGGCGGTCACCACGGCCAGGGTGAGGCTGCGCAGCCCGAGCCGGCGGGAGAGCCCGCCACAGGGCTCGGTCATGGGGTGGAGAGCAGTCGCCGCCAGAATCGCTCAGCGGCCCCGGAGTCGCACGCAGCCAGGCGCTGGTTGTCGATGCTGCGGATGGGGCGGCAGCCCAGGCTGTTCAGCAGCCAGGCGGCTGTGATCGCCTCTGGCTGGTCGCTCTGCAGGCTGATGGGCACTGATGCTTCTTCCACCAGGCCCAGCTGGAGGGCGCGCTGCCGCATCACGCCGGGCAGGCAGCCGCTGCTGAGGGCCGGCGTCAGCCAGCGGCCCCGATGCCGCACCAGCAGGTTGGCGGCGCTGCCGCAGCACAGGCCGCCGGCCGTGCTCTCCAGCAGGGCGTCAGCGGCGCCGGCGGCCCGGGCCTGGCGGCGGGCCTGGATGGCGGGGCCGTAGGCGAAGGTCTTGCAGCGGCTGAGCAGGCTGGTGGCGCAGCGCCGCTCCGTGGGGCTCACGATCACCGCCACCGGCTCGAAGCCCGGGCTTGCGGCCGAGAGCTGCAGACAGAAGCGAGGCGAACCCCCATCGGCCGGCAGATCGAGGCCGCGGCCGCCGCCGCCGCGGCTCCAGTTCAGCCGCAGGGCGCCCGTGCTGATGCCGCTGCGCTGCCCGGCCTCCCGCGCCAGCCGGTCGATGTGCTCCAGCGATGGCGGTGGGGCCATGCCCAGCAGCGCCGCGCCCTGGTGCCAGCGGGCAATGTGCGCCGCCAGCAGCCGGGGTGCACCCCGCTCCACCAGCACGGTTTCAAACAGACCATCGGCCAGCAGCAGGCCCCGATCGTTCAACGGGATGGCCAGGGCCTCGGCCCTGCCCCAGCACCCGTTGCAGCGCCCTTGGTCGCCGGTGTTGCCGGGGTCGCCGCCGGGGTCTCCGATCCAGCCGATGGCGCCGGCGGCCTTGTCGGAAGCGGCGCTCACGCCAGGGCCTCCAGCAGCGGCTGCAGCTTCCAGCCCAGTTCCTCCGCCTCCAGCGTGGGGTCGGAATCGGCCACGATGCCGCAGCCGGCGTGGGCCCGGATCGTGCCGCCGGCCACAAAGGCGGAGCGGATCAGGATCGAGCTGTCGAAGCCCCCATCGGGCGCCAGGCGAAACAGCGAACCGCAGTAGGGGCCCCGGGGCAGCGGCTCCAGCTCGTCCAGGCGTTGGCAGGCCCGCAGCTTGGGGGCGCCACTGATCGAGCCCCCCGGCCAGCAGGCCCGCAACAGCTCCGCCAGGCCCTGGTCCTCCCGCAGCCGGCCCCGCACCACCGAGGTGAGGTGATGCACCTGGGCGTAGCTCTCCAGCCCCACCAACTGCGGCACCCGCACGCTGCCCGGCGTACACACCCGGCCCAGGTCGTTGCGCAGCAGGTCCACGATCATCACGTTCTCGGCCCGGTCCTTGGGGCTGCTGATCAGGTCTGCCGCGGCCTCCGCATCGGCTTCGGCCTCGCTGTGGCGCGGGCGGGTGCCCTTGATCGGTCGCGTTTCCACCCAGCCAGCGGCGCTCACCTGCAGGAACCGCTCCGGCGAGGCCGAGAGCACCGCTTCCCCTGCCGCGCCTCCCCCCGCGATGGCCAGCCCGGCGAAGGGCGCCGGGCAGTGGCGCCGCAGCCGGCCGTAGATCCCCAGCAGATCGCTGCCCTGCGGCAGCGGCTGCTCCACACAGGCGGTGAGGTTGGCCTGGAACAGATCGCCAGCGGCGATCCAGGCACGGATCCGCCGCACCTGCTCTGCAAAGGCCGCCGGGGTGGTGTGCCAATGCCAGTGGTCCAGGGGGAGACCCCGTGGCGGGCCGGGCCCCCATCCAGCCCCAGCCTGGTCGGCGGTGTCGCCGGCCGTCGGCGCTGCCGGCAGCGCTTCGATCAGCGCCGCCATGGCCTCGATCGCCACCCCGTCGCTGCCCTCCAGCCAGAGCGCCTGGCAGGCCGGGTCGATGGCCAGCACCGGGTCGTGGCGGGCGGCCCACAGGCTGGCCATGGTTGGTGGCTTCCAGTGGTGGGAGGGCTCCACCCAGGCCCCGGCCTCGTAGGCCAGCCAGCCCATCCAATGGCCGCCCCCTGCCGCCATCGCGGCCAGTTCCGTGAAGGGATCCCTGGCCCCCTCGTGCCCGGGCAGGCCCCGGCAGACCACCTGTTGCTGCGGGGCCACCCCCAGGCGCCCGATGCCCGCCAGGGGGCCGCCGCGGCCATCCAGCCACACCAGGCCCTCGCGCCCGAAGACCCGGGCCAGCGCCCGCACCACGAGCCAGGGCGAGCGCCAGGGCAGATCCCGGCGCCACCAGCCAGAGCCGCTCAGGCGCCGCTCAGCCATGGGCTCAGCCATCGCTCACGTGGGGCTCACCAGATCCGGGCGTCCCGCCTCGATCAGGGCGGCCTCGCGGATGCGGCAGCTGTCGCACCGGCCACAGGGCTGCTCACCCCCCGCATAGCAGCTCCAGGTGGCGGCGATTGGCACCTGGAGCCGCAGGGCCTGGTGCACGATCTCGGTCTTGCTCCACGCCACCAGGGGAGCCCACAACCTGGGGCCATGGCCCTCACGGCCGGCCCTGGTGGCCAGATCGGCCAGGGTCTGGAAGGCGGCTAGGTAGTCGGGGCGGCAGTCGGGGTAGCCGGAGTAATCCACCGCGTTCACCCCCAGCACCAGCCTCTCGGCGCCACGGGCTTCCGCCAGGCTCAGCCCCAGGGCGATGAACACGGTGTTGCGGCCCGGCACATAGGTGCTGGGGATCACGCCGGTCTCCACCCCGCCGATGGGCACGGCGATCGCCGCATCGGTGAGGGCTGAGCCACCCCAGGCCGCCAGATTCACAGCCAGGGTGTGGTGCTCCACCAGGGGGAGAACGGAGGCCACGGCCGCGGCGGCCTCCAGCTCGCGGCGATGGCGCTGGCCGTAATCGAAGGACAGGCCGATCACCCGGTAGCCCGCCTCGATCGCCAGGGCGGCGGCGGTGGCGGAATCCAGACCACCCGAGAGCAGGGCCACGGCCAGGGGCGGCTGGCCTGGGGTGCGGTCTGGCGGAGGCGTGGCGCTGCTCATGGGCTGGAGGTTGGCAGCTGGCTGACGCCGCTGCGGTTCATCGCCAGGATGCCGGCAGATGGCGGGAGCTGCAGTGATGGGCCTTGGGGCGTGGCGACAGGCGTGGCGACAGGTGGGCCGACACGTAGGGCGACAGGTGGGGCGGGAGCTCGGGCGTGGGGTGGGGCGAGCTGGCTGGACTGCCGCGGCGCTGGTGCTGCTCTCGGCCCTGGAGGCGGCGGCCATCCCGCGCCTGGATCTCAGCGGCTACCCCAAACCGGCTGCCGGTGATCGCCGCTGGGTGATCCAGTTGCCGGGGGTGCTGCCGCCGGGCCGCGATCCGAGCCTCTCCCCCGATCCCCGGGATTGGCGCCTGCAGCTGGTGGTGGGCCAGACCGCGCTGGTGGACTGCAACCTGCACAGCTTCAGCGCCCGTCTCCGGCCCGAGCGACTGGCGGCTGGCCGCGGCACCCTCTACCGCGTCACCAACGTGAGCCCCCTGATCTCCACCCGCATGGCCTGCCCCGACCAGCCGCGCCAATCCAGGTTCGTGCCGATGGCGGGCAAGCCCTACGTGGTGCCCTACAACGCCAGCGTGCCGATCGTGGTGGATGCCCCGGCGCCCCTGGAGCTGCGCTGGCGGCTGTGAAAGGCCGAGCGGGACAGCCAGCCGGCTCAGCTGCTGCGCTGAGGCTCAGCGCAGCCCCAGCAGCTTGTGGGTCTGGAGGCTGAGGCGCCAGGCGGGATGGGTCTGGACAAACTCGATGGCCAGGCGCTGGCCCTGCTGGCAGGCGTGACCGGGCTGAAGCAGCAGGGCGACGTCCCGTTGGCCGCTGGCGGAGCGGTGGGCGCCGGACGCGGCGGCCATGGCCTGCGCGAAGACGAGGTCGTCCGGTTCATGCACCACCACCTTCAGCTCATGGCAGGCCGCCAGCAGGGCGGGCGTGGGTGGCCTGTGCCGCTTGGGCGAGAGGGTGATCCAGTCGAACGTGCCGCTCAGGCGGTCCACGCCGCTGGTTTCCAGATGCAGGGGCAGGGGCAGATGCAGGGGCAGGGATGCCGCGCTGGCGGTCTCGGTCACGGCCCGCAGCGCCCCGGTGAGCTGGCTGAGGTCGTGGTGGAGCGGTTCTCCGCCGGTGATCACCACGAAGGCGGCGCCCTCGGCCGCCGCCTGGCTGACCTGGGCGGCGAGCTCCCGCACCGCCACCCTGGGATGGGCCGCCTCCGGCCACGACGACTTGGTGTCACACCAGCGGCAGCCCACAGCACAGCCCGCCAGGCGGATGAAGAAGGCGCTGCGGCCGCTGTGCAGCCCCTCCCCCTGAAGCGAATGGAAGGTTTCCATCACGGGCAGACTGCCACTGCCGGTGGGGCCCATTGGAGTATCAGGTTGCGCCATTCCTCACCGTATGCGGCGACACAGGCATTCGGCGGCAAGATGGCACAGCTTGAGGTCTGTGGTTTGACCACGCTGTCCATGGGCGAGCCCAGCGCCGCTCTCGCCCCAGAATCCCTGGCAGCCCTGGCGCACCACGGCCTGCTGCGGCCCTACCTGCGCCAGTCGCTGATGGCTGACGCCCTCGCCGCCGAGGCGATCAGCGACGAGGAGCGTCGCCAGGCCCTGATGGTGTTCGCCCAACAGCGCCGGCTGGCCAATGGCGAAGCCCTCGAGCGCTTCCGCCTCGCCAATCTGCTCACGCCGCAGGCCCTGGCCCTGCAGGTGGAATTGCCGCTGCGGTTGCGCAAGCACTGCGAGCGGCTGTACCGGCCCAAGGCGGAGGCCCGCTTCCTCGAGCGCAAGCAGCAGCTCGATCGGGTTGTTTACAGCCTGCTGCGCCTCCAGGATGAGGGTCTGGCCCGGGAGCTCTACTTTCAACTCCAGGACGGCGAGGCCACGTTCGCGGATCTGGCGGCCCAGTACGCCGAGGGGCCTGAGCGCGCCACCCGCGGCATCGTCGGCCCCGTGCCCCTCACCCAGGCCCATCCCCAGTTGGCGGATCGCCTGCGCACGGCCCCCGTGGCCGAGGTGCAGGAACCGCTGCGAATTGAGCAGTGGTGGTTGCTGTTCCGCCTGGAATCCCTCACCCCAGCCAGCTTCGATGAGCCGATGGCCCTGCAGATGAGCCAGGAGTTGTTTGAGCAGTGGCTGGAGCAGGCCGTGGAAACACGCCTGGAGCACCTCAGGCCCCAGCTGCTGGCCCCGATCTCCGCCCAGCCCCGATGACCCAGGCCCCTTCCCCCACGCTGCTCAGCAGCCATCCCGCCTTCAAGGCGCTCTCGGAGGCTGGCCGCCAGGCGCTGCTGGCCGGTTCGGAACTGCGGGTGTTCACCACAGGCCAGGATCTCAGCCGGGCGGAGCTGATCCCCAGCGAGGTGCTGCTGCTGGCCGACGGTCAGGCGCGACTGCTGGGTCGGGATGGCGGCAAGCTCTGCACGGTGGAAAAGCTGGGGGTGGGTTCGTTTGTGGGGCTCGCCTCCCTGTTGCGCGTTGAGGGTTGCGAGGCTGTGGCCGCGGCCGGGCCGCTCCAGGCCTGGGCCATCCCCGATGCCCTAGTGCTGAAGCTGCTCAGCTCCGAGCCCTCGTTTGCCAGGTGGTGTGGCTCCCACCTGTTCACGGCGGAGCTGCTGGCGCTGGTGGCGCAGCTTCTGGCCGCCCACCCCAGCCATGGGGTGGGGGCCGTCCCGGTGCTGGAGCAGCTGCGCACGGCGGCGCGGTTGATCCAACCCAGCCCGGAGGTGCTGGCCCAGCTGCACCCGGATGTGGTGCTTCTGGCCGCCAGCCACAACCTCCCCCACCATCCGCTCGGCGCGCGCCTGGATCCCCAGGCGGGGGTGCCCCAGGCCAATCCGCCCCTGCCAGCGCGGCTGATCGGGGTGCCCCTCGACTGGTATGCCGGCCTTGAGCAGTCGGCAGCTGGCGGGGTGAGCGCAGTGGCGGGGGCTGGCCCCGCGGCTTCAGCGCCGGGCTCCGCCCTGGCAGCGCCCACCGGCCACACCCCCCTGGCCTCCGGGCTGGATCTGGGCCCACGGGATCAGCTGCCGTTCCGGCTGCAGCGGGGTGAGGGCCCCCTGGAGGAAACCCTGGCCTGCTTCCAGATGCTGGCGGCCGAGCTGCAGCTGCCCTTTCGCCGCGATGCGATCGAGAAGATCCTGCGGGACGCGCTGCGACGCGGCCAGACCCCCGATCTGCAGCTCTGCGGCAACATCGCCGCGATGATGGGCCTGCACGTCAGCGGCGCACGGGTGCCGTCCAGCCAGGGCACCCGGCTGCAGACCCCGGCCCTGATTCCCTGGAAGGGCGGGTTTGCGCTGGTGCGCGCCGCCAATGCCCGCGGCCTGCATCTGGCCTCGCCCCGCGAGGGCCTGGTGCTGGTGGCGCCGGCCGAGTTGCCGGAGCAGTTCCCCGACGACCTGGAATTCCTGCTGCTGGAACGGCGCAGCGGCACGCCCGAGCAGCGCTTCGGGTTCAGCTGGTTCTGGCCGGCGCTGGGGCGCTACCGGGGCATTCTCGGCCAGGTACTGCTGGCCTCCTTTGTGGTGCAGCTGTTCAGCCTGGCCAACCCGCTGCTGATCCAGGTGATCATCGACAAGGTGATCAGCCAGCGCAGCCTCGACACCCTGCAGGTGCTCGGCATCGCCCTGGTGGTGGTCACGATCCTGGAGGGGGTGATCGGCTCGCTGCGCACCTTCCTGTTCACTGAAACCACCAACCGCCTCGACATGCGCCTCGGCGCGGAGGTGATCGATCACCTGTTGCGGCTGCCGCTCAATTACTTCGATCGACGGCCGGTGGGTGAACTGGGCACCCGCATCGCCGAGCTGGAGAAGATCCGCAATTTCCTCACGGGCCAGGCCCTCACCACCCTGCTGGATGCCGCCTTCTCGGTGATCTACATCGTGGTGATGGTGTTCTACAGCTGGCTGCTCACGCTGATCGCCCTGTGTGTGCTGCCGATCCAGGTGGGGCTCACCGTGCTGGGCGCTCCCCTGTTCCGCCGTCAATACCGCGATGCCGCCCAGGAGAACGCCCGCACCCAGAGCCACCTGGTGGAGGTGCTCACCGGCATCCAGACGGTGAAGGCCCAGAACGTGGAGATGATCAGCCGCTGGAAGTGGCAGATCCTCTACAACAAGTACATCGCCCGCACCTTCGAGAAGACGGTCACCGGCACCGCCGTCAACGAGTCGAGCCAGGTGCTGCAGAAACTGTCCCAGCTTCTGGTGCTGTGGGTGGGAGCCTCCCTTGTGCTGCAGGGCCAGCTCACCCTCGGCCAGCTGA